>JANPNP010000260.1:0-5453 GCA_031427535.1 Bdellovibrionales bacterium
CAGAAAAATTAGATATTGAAAAAGAAGACAGCGATCCTGTTTAGTTTTTAGCGTTTAGTTTTTGGCTTTTAGATCACTTTTAAGTTCGACCCATTCTTCACGTAAAATTTTAAAAGTGCCTTTATCGTTAATAACGTAAAGGTTCTTTATTCCGCGGTCACGATGACCATCGGATTCGTAATCTTGTACAAACTGAAATAAGTACTGATCCTTAAGACTAAATATGTTTGGCTTTGAGGTCGAAATTTTCACATACTTGTATTTGCTCTTTAAATTTTTCTTATGGGCGTACCAGGTTTTTTTATTAAAGTTTGTATCTGAAAATTGATCTGAATATAAGGCGATGTATTTTTCTAAATCCTGTTTTTCCCACAAATTTTTCCAGGCATCTAGCCATTCTTGCGCCACTGCTTTTTTGGCTTCGTGTTCTTTAGTTTTAATCCAACTGATCTGGTTATTAATAATTAAAAACGTCTTATTAAGTGAAATGAAAGGCTCTACTTTTTTTAAAGCGTCATTTCTTAAAACCACGCACCCACGTGACCCACGGTTTAACGCCACTTCGTCAGGGATTGAATGCAGCCAAATGCCATCACCAGTTTTATTTTCAAATTTATCAAAAACATTCGGATAGTTTGTGGTAAAAGCCATCACGCCGTAAAGATCAAACGGAATATTTGGTGCTACTTTTTTTTCTTGCAGCAGATAAATACCTTCAGGCGTTTTCTTATCATCGCGCTTTGTTTTGTTGCCATCATTCTTTCCGATATCTATATCGAACGCAGTGGCCTGGGGATTCGAATAAAGATTATTTGATTGCACAATGTAAAGTTGGCGGCGTGTCTTATCTGCTAAAAAAGCATTTGTCGAAATCGAAGGATCTTCAGATAATTGCAAAACTTCTGATGGCAATAACGGCTCAGCGGTACCGCCTTCGGCGTTCGCTAAAGTTACAAAAAATAAAATGAGCAGTTGCAGCATGGTTTTCATTAGATTCAGTAACCTATCGACATAAAAATTTTGAAAATTAAGCTTATAGCGAAACCTATTCTAAAGTCTAGGCTCTGGTGCGACTGTTTGGGGCGGATCAATTTCGCAGGGCGTTTCAATTTGATACTATTCACTACTACAGCCTTAGTTGAAGGTAATTTAAATTGAGATTGGCAGCAATCAAATCTTAAGAGTTACTGCTGAATGACCGATTAATAGGGATCAGGTTTATAGAAACTTACAAGAGGATTGATGAACGCATTAATTAAAAAAATTGTGGTTGGACTTTTACTTACCGTAAATATTTCGTGCCTACTGCTTGGATCTTACTGGGCATTTATGGCAACACTTGCACACGAACCCACTGCTATGACCGAAACCCAGTTACGTAAGCCCTCAAGCATACAAGAGGCATTTGCGCGTGCGCCGCTTATTTACACGATGGATAAATTTATTGTTAACTTATCTGGTTTGCCAAAAAGAACTATTCGTCTACAAGTCAATTTGGACATGATCGGGCCAGAATCTTTTCAAGAAATAATGAATTTAGAAAAAAGAGCTAAAGCACGGGACCGTATTGTGCGTGTATTAAATGAAAAATCTTTTGATGATTTAGAATCAATTCAGGGAAAACTTTTTCTAAAAGACCGCATCGTTGAAGAAATAAATAAATTGCTGGATAAAGGTCTGGTAAAAGACGTTTACTTTACTGATTTCGTGATGAATTAATTCTTTTTTCTAAACCGCAGCACGACGAACGCAATCGCTGCTAAAAGTAAAATAATAAAACCTATAACCATCGGGTTCTTTAAGTATCCCTTACCCTGTGAGCTAGACTCGTTCTCAGACGCCAGTAAATCGGACGGCATAGCGCGGCCAATCGAATCACCAAGTTGTTCGCCAGAACCGCGGAACGGGCCCAAGTCAGGTCGTGATAAAATATCTTTGCTGGCGATCACTCGCAGCGATTTAACTGTGTTGTTAAAGTTGCTACTGTGCTTAGCATAGTATTTGTTGTGCGCACTAAAGGTAACAAGAATGGCGATTTGATCCTTGGTAGTTGCTAAGTAGCGGGTGTAGTAATTTTGCACCTCACTGTTGGTGTGAAGAGCATCTAACCACGGATGGTCGCTCATTTTTAGTTGCGTCGTTTTGTAAATCACAGTCGATGTCATAGACCCGGACTTACCTTGGGTCGCGATAGGACTGCTCATATGATTTTGGTACAGCTCGAAGGTATCGGTTGGGCCTTTTTCTTTAGCCGTTAATATGATCACGGCTTCTTTAGATTCTTGGGGGTCTTCGGCGCGGCAAACCCATTCGGTTTGCTCAAGTTGGCACTTCCAGTTGTCTAACATTTCAAACGAAATGTAGGCATTTTTAAATGTACGGCCATAAGTTTGAACCGAGAATATAAAAAGAAACGAAATTAGAATTAACCTAAGCATAGATGTCCTTACTGTGGTGCCGTTCAAATTGTATCAATACTAGCTAGTATTATATACATATGTTTGTTAGCGTAGAAAGCGTTAATTAAGGGGGATACATGTTGAATTTGTCGCAACTCCAGACTTTTGTCACAGTCGTCGCTGAAGGTAGTATGACGGCCGCAGCAGACAAGTTGTATCTGACTCAGCCGGCAGTTAGTCAGCAAATGAAAAATTTGGAAGACGAGCTTGGCGTCGAACTGATCGTACGTGGATCAAAACAAATTAAAATGACCGCCCAGGGTGAAGTTCTTTGCGAGCATGCTAAAAAGATTTTAAGTTTAGTGCAGCAAACTGAAATTTCAATTAAATCGGTAGGTGCGCAGTTACGCGGGGAATTACGTATCGGCACCTTAAATTCAATTGGCTTACATCTCATGAGTCCTGTTGTTAGCCGCTTGCTAAAGTATAATCCTGATTTCAAAATCAAAGTTGATTATGCTTCTGGCGAAGCGCTAATTCAGAATTACAAAAAGGGCGAACTTGATATTTTAGTTCTGCCAGAAGTTGAAAAGCATTTTAAAGTTACGCTTCCTGAGTCAAAATCCCAGATTTTATTTCAGGAAGAAATGTGGTTGGTAGGGTCAGGTAAAGATGAATTTTACCCACCAAGTCTAAAATTGGATGAAATTAAAAAGATCCCTTACGTGCATTTCTCAAATGAATTTCCAGAATTTGATCAACTTTTGAAAAGTAAGATTGGCACATTGCAATCTGTATTTGAATCATCAAACGTCGGGACCTTGAAGCGCGTTATTGAAGCAGGCCTTGGCATCGGGTTTTTACCATCACATTCAATTCGTAAACAGGTTCGTGGCGGCAGACTTAATCACATACGCGTATTAGATTTCGATTACAAAATGGACTTTATCTATTACTTTAAATCGGCAGGAACTACGGCTGAAGCTGCACAGATTCTTTTTCAGGCAATCACTGGCGATCAAGAAAAAAGCTAAACTCCGCGTCGTAAAATCACAACATTTCGCTTGAATGTTGCGTTAGTTGAATAATCAGAAGACTCTGATAACCGGAGGACTTCTTATGTCTAAATACAATGTTCTACAGTCGTTGGTCATTTCTTTAACGGTCGTATTAATTTCTGCGTGTTCATCTAACGTGAAAAAAGCAGATATTCCTAACACGGCAAATCCGCAAGAAGAGGTCGGCAAATTAGACGCCGACATCAATGCCGCCATTTTAAAAAATATCGATGTGTTAGCAAAAAGTGAATTTGAAAATACAGTTAAATGGTTTGATGAAGCTAAATCTGATTTAGATAATAAAAAAAATCAGGACGAAATTTTAGACAACGTACGCACGGGCCGTGGCTATTTGGAGCAAGCCTATGCTATAGCTGGAAACCGTGAAACCAAAGCAGCAACTTTGTTTCAAGCTCGTCAAGCAGCCTTAACTGCTGGCGCTGGAATGCACCCGCAACTTCGAAGCGAACTTAAAGATGTCGATGGCGATGTAAGTGGCCGTGCCGACAAACTAGACTCATTAAGCGCTGAAGCAACTATCAAATTACAAAACCGTTATATCGAATTAGAAAAAAATGCTGTGGTACTAACTCAGTTAGCAACTCCGCAGGCAATTGTTAACGGAGCTCGTAAAGATGGGGCTACTCGTCGGGCGCCAATGACTTTGAAAAAAGCAGAAGTATCGTTAAAGAATGCTGAAGGCGTGATTTCAACAAATGTAAGAAACCCAACAGGTTTTGAATCTGCTGTAACGCAAGCAAAAGCCGATGCTGTCATGCTATCTGAAGTGATGACAACAATTATGCAAAACGGAAAAAGTTTACCAGAAGGTACAGCTGTTAATTTAGTAATGCAGAATCGTCAGATCAAAAAATTAAAGACTACTTTGACTGCCTCTGAGCGTGCCGCAGCCGAAAGCGCAGCAGCTGAAGCGTTATTGTTAGAGAAGAACAAGCAGTTATCAACTGACTTAACAACAAAAGATGGCGATCTAGCAGCAACAAAAAAAGACTTATCAGCTGTTAATGACAACTTGAACACAACTAAAAAAGATCTTTCTGCTGCAAATACTGATTTATCATCGGCAACGAAAGAATTACGTTCGGCACAAGCAAGTGTTGAAGTGCAGCGTGCAATCGAAACAGCGCGCCAGCAGTTTTCAGCTGACGAAGCCGAAGCTTACCAACAAGGTAATTCTTTATTGATTCGCTTGAAAAAAGTTAATTTTGCAAGCGGACAAGCGCAGTTACCAGGTTCATCTTTACCGGTACTGGCAAAAGTCTCTGAAGTAGCAAAGCAATTAAAAGCTGCAGGAATTAAAGTTGAAGGCCATACAGATTCAACTGGAACAGCAGCAAAAAACAAAACAATCTCTGAGGAGCGCGCACAAGCCGTAGCAACTTATTTCAAATCCAACGGCTTCCAAAACATAGATATTGAAGCCTCTGGATACGGTTTTGAAAAACCAATCGCAACGAACAAGTCCAAAGAAGGTCGCGCACTAAACCGCCGTGTTGATATCATCATCACGCCTGAGGGCATGGTTACGAAGTAACCTAGTTATATCAGTTACGAAGTAACTGGGTTAACCAGCCAGATTTCACTGAAGCAACAAAATACCTTCCCTCTGCAAACTGTCTACTTATAAGTCAATGCCGTTCACTTAGTGGTTTTAGGAACGGCAGAGAAAAAATCCATGTCAGTATTGAAAGTTGAATCCAATCTTAGATTGTTCTGGATAGATAAATGAGACATCTTTCTCCCGATGTTTGCCGTTGGCATAGTGTTCCAACGGCAAACATCGGGAAAAAACTGTAGCAAACAACTCGGGTCCGAACCGTTTTTCGCTAAGAAAAAAAACTTTGGGGTGATTTCGTAGATAATTTTTGAGTGTCATACTCTTCCACTGCCACGATGGCAGTGGAATCTGGGGCTCGGGGACTGGTCCCCGATTGCATGGATGCAGATACGTCGGATCTTAAGTGAACGGCATTGA
>JANPNP010000261.1:0-2037 GCA_031427535.1 Bdellovibrionales bacterium
GTAAATTTACTCCGTAATTATGATGCGGATCCAGATAGTGATGTAAATAGAAATGCAGTAAATAACGTACCCGCCATACACCAAACCCCAGAAGGTTTTTGGCAGTTCCGGCCTTTTTCTCGAATAACTAACTGGGGTCGGGATTTTAAACAATGCATAGGTTATTTAAAACAAAATGTCTTAGAAGCCTTTGGTTTTGTAAATTACAAACCTCGAAAAAACCACTACGCCGCTTGGATCAAACACGCAGCACCTGTTTTTAGCAGCAGCTAATAGAATGTAATTACGTGCAAATTGAAGAAGAATTCTAAGAATGTGCATAATCCACGGAAAGAAGTGAGTGCGCTAAGTGCAGCGTTCTTATTGACAGTTCGGAATATTTTGCAAGACTGTCAAACTTTTATTCGCTGAAAACTGCGAAATAGCTGCATAATCGTTTGGCCTACTTGTGGGATTTGAAAAACCCAGTAGTATACCAGCTGTTTCCAGGAGGCCTTTTGAAAACTAATTTTCTATTTATTTGCTCAGTTGTGCTGTTAGTAGGTACTGCACAATCAACTGCTTTTGCTTTAAATGCCGAAGAGCTTCTTAGCAGAGATATTATTTCAACTTCGAAAACCTTGAAAAATGAGATTAAAATTTACAATTATTTTTTTCTTGAAAAATCTTTTTCTGAATTGCAAAGCGAAGATGGCCGTAAAAGCTTCATTCGTCGTTATTTGTCACAACGTGCAGGCAGCTTTTGGGACATGGATTTTACAGATGCCTCAACTAAGAATTATGCTGCGGGTCCGGCTTTGTATTTTGCAATTGATCCGCATATTTCACAAGCCTACGGAAATTCATTCATCGAGCTTACTGTTCCAGTAGGTTCGCGGTATGTGAACGTTGTTAATCCAATTCCCGTAAAGAAAGACACTATCGCAGCGCTTATCGCTGAAGGTTTTCTTACAGCCCAAGGTGTCGCTGAAGTTTTTCCAAAGCAAGCAGGGTTTTACCGCGACACTTTGCGGGTCATGGTCCTATCGCAGTATGCAAACTTTCGGAATTTAGTTCAGACAATTTTTCGGAATAATTTGATCCAGTTCATCGAATATAACTTTAATACTAGCTTGCAAGGTTTTTGCGCGAAACACAGTTACTCGGCATTTGCCTACATCGGGGTAAAAAATTCCGACGATCCTGATAACGCGTTAGTTTCAGCTGCATTTGCAAATACCACGGTCTATTCGACGGCCTTAGCATTTAACCAACAATCAGCAACAGAGCAGCTTGATTTTGCGCGTATTTTAAAATTTCGAACTTTGCTGGAACAAATTCCATTGCAGAAAAAAGCAGGGAAATCCGTGAAAGAGCTAATTTCTAATGCGTATTCTACTGCTGAAGTGCAGCAGACAAAAAATCAAACTTTTAGCTGCGATAATTGAAATGCCAAGATTGTTAGATTCGAATAATTGAATTGATTTTACTTTGCCCTTTTATTTCGGCCCGAGTTAAAAACTGGGCCTGAGATAACGAATCGCCGAATAATTGCGTTTTTACGGGTAAGATTTGGTGCAGTTCACGCGCAATTCTATAGTGATGAAGTTTTAAAAGTTTTTCTTCGGCTGCATAAGCAATGGTAGCTGCAGTTTCCAGGTTCCCAAGCCCTATCACCCAGTACTGCGCTTTCGCAGCTGATACACTTGCCGCTAAGCACGTGATTTTAGTTTCAGGAAATTGCAAGTTCAGTTCATTAATAATTTGTGAAGCCGTTTTAATTCTGCTCCTAGTTGGACTTATAATCTTTTTTCTAAAGCGAAAAAAATTGATTCGCCGTACTAAGTAACGGCAAGTCCCTAAAAAGAGTTAATGATTTTTGACGCAACTAACGGTACTTGCTTTCGGCCGAACTGGCACTCACAATTGCTGTAGCGGAAGGACTCTTCTATGAAGTTAAAGACAGGTCTAATCATTTTCATCGCGTTAATCGGAAGCGTCTTCATAGCTTTTGCCACCATGATAATAAAAACTTCTAATCTTCTCGAGCAGGAGGCG
>JANPNP010000262.1:0-3283 GCA_031427535.1 Bdellovibrionales bacterium
CGCGTCGTCCTGACAGGTGACGCGGCACGAGGTCCCGCTTGGACAAATCAGGTCGCAGTCGCTGCCGGCTAAAAGAAGCTTCCATGAACGCCCATTATTCCACCCGATTTGAAAACGAACTCAACAATCTCAACGATTCAATTCAAGCCAAATCAGGCACCAAGAAAATCGAAAAAGTATTTGAAAAAATCCTAAAAATGATTTAAAAGAACTATTTAAACGAATTGTTTACAATGGGCTTGTTTCAAACACTGACGATCACCCAAGAAACCATGGTTTTCTTTTAAAATGGCGATAGCTATAACATTTCCCCAGCTTATGATGTAGTGCCAAAGCCAGAAACAGGAACGAGCCGATACTTAGCGATGGAGATTGGCAGCCAGGGAAGAATATTTAATTTAGCGAATCTTGTATCACGCTGTGATGCTTTTGATTTAACAAAAGACGACGCTACTTTTATTTTTAATGAGATGAAAGCAAAAGTTTCTAAATGGCCATCCTATTTTGCAAACCTTGAAGTATCACAGGGTGATCTAAAGTATTTGCAAGGTGCTTTTAGCCATTGGGAAATTTTGTAGCACAAGGTTTATTAATGGTCCAGAGGCTACATTAAACATAATCTTGAAAAGATTCACAAAGGACTTCCGCAGGCAAGAAGTCCGCACAGTATCAAAACCATATTTACGCTTTGCCTTAATATGCGAAACGAAGTTTAAACTGGAATCAGCTGTGCTTGGCCTTTAGGAATTACGTGAAGATCCAATAAGAAAGTTTCCTCTGTAACTTTGCACCATATAGGCTGCAAAGTTACAGAGGAAAAAAAATCCCGTTGAACTAAAAAAAAGAACTAAAAAACAGCTCTCGGGCTACTTCAGAATAACTGATTAATCTTCTGACTACCTTACACAATCAAGAAAGTACTTGCGAGCTCGGCCAACGGTTTCCCTAACCAGCTGAGCTCGAACGTGATCCTGGTAGTAATTAAACTAAATCTCCAACAGGGATCGTATCAAACTTCTTTAGATATAAATTTATAATTTTTGATACAATCACTCGGGTTTGTAAGCCACCGGCTGGCGAACACCTTTACGGTCTGGATGCAGCTCTAGGTGGTAGGCGCAATTTTTTGAACAGGTTACTTTTTTCCAGGCTAATATAGTGCAGTCGTCACAAATCATGGCATGCGAATCACAGCGTTTACAATCCAAAGGGACGTCAGCGGGTTGACCGCAGTGCGGGCACAGCTGATATTTTTCGGTGGGTTTTAATTCTTGATCAAGTGCCACGCGGTGATCAAACACGAAACATTCGCCTTCGAATTGATCATCTGGAAATTCTTTTAAGTAATTTAAAATGCCGCCATCTAGCTGATACACATCCTTAAAACCTTTTCGCTGTAATTCTAAAATTCCGCGTTCACAGCGAATGCCACCCGTGCAAAAAATCAGAACCTTTTTTTCTTTATCTAGATTATTTTCATCCATGAAAGCAGGGAATTCGGTAAATTGATCTGTCATTGGATTGATTGCATTTTTAAAAGTTCCAATTTTAGTCTCGTACCAGTTTCTGGTATCTATCACCACGACGTCTTTTTCATTTTTTAACACCGCATTCCACTGGCTTGGCGATAAGTGATGATTATTCGCCAAGGTAGGGACTAGTTCCGGCGCCCCAAAAGTTACGATTTCATCGCGAACTTTCACCTTAAACCTGCGAAATGGGGGTTTTTCAGATTCTGAATCCTTAAAAAGTATGTTCTCTATTCCCAATCTTTTGCAGACGCTTGACTTAAATTGGTGCAATCCTTCGGGTGTGGAAGAAGCTACCGTTGCATTTATTCCCTCGGTGCCTATGATAATAAGCCCGATCGTTCCGCTTCGTAGCGCTAAATCTTCAAGAAATAACTTAAATTCTTCAGGATTTACAATTGGCAGGAACTTATAGAAAGTAGTGATTAAAAAATGTGCGTGGTTACTAAAATTTTCCTGTTTCATGCAGACCTCCGTAGTTATCAGCTGGTGGCTCCAAACCACTATCAGCGGGTGGCTCCAAACCACCTTGAGCTATGCTAGTCAACGCACTGTAGTCCTATGCAAATCTTAAGCAATCGTCAAGGTTGATGTCCAAAGCCAATGGGCCTATATTCCCCCAATGTCAAATTTATCATCGCCGCAAGTACAACAAGAAATCGGTCGCAGGCGCACATTTGCCATTATTTCCCACCCCGATGCAGGTAAGACCACGTTAACTGAAAAATTACTTTATCACGGCGGTGTTATCCACGAAACCGGCGAAGTTAAAGGAAAGTCGGGCACTAAGGCCGTCACTTCAGACTGGATGGAGCTTGAACGTCAAAAAGGAATTTCAATTACCTCATCGGTTATGACCTTCGATTTTGATTCTCTTCGGATAAACTTATTGGACACTCCCGGCCACAAAGATTTCTCGGAAGACACCTACCGCGTACTTATGGCTGTTGAATCGGCATGTATGCTGATTGACGTCGCTAAAGGGGTCGAGGACCGAACAAAGAAACTTTATGATGTTTGTCGTTACCGAAATATTCCTATTTTTACATTTGTTAACAAGTTGGACCGGGAAGGTAAAGATCCGCTGACCTTAATAGATGAAATTGAAAAAACTTTAAATATGCAGTGTTATCCGATCACGTGGCCATTAGGCATAGGGCAGCGCTTTAAAGGAATTTACAACCGCATCACAAAAGAAGCGCACTTCTATGACCAGCGCCGCGAAGGCGACGAAGTAACAACAGTTATTTTAAAGGGTCCGCAGGATCCAATTTTGGATAAATACTTAGACGCTGAGACCGCGGTGCAAGTGCGTGAAGAACTTGATCTTATTGAAAATGCACTACCGCCGTTTGATCCTGAAGAGTTCTTAGCAGGAAAAGTAAGCCCAGTTACGTTCGGGTCTGCAAAACAGAATTTTGGCGTCGATACGTTTTTGCAATTTTTCACTAAATACGCGCCATCACCGAAGCCCCGGCCAATTAAAAAGGGCGTAGCCATTGATCCTATGTCTACCAATTTCACTGGTTTTGTTTTTAAAATTCAAGCCAACATGGACCGTAGGCATCGTGACCGCATAGCGTTTCTCAGAATATGCTCCGGTAAATTCGAGCGCGGTATGAAAGTGAATCACGCACGTTTAGGCCGTGAACTTCGGCTATCGTACTCGAATCAGTTTATTGCAGCAGATAAGGAAACAGTTGATGAAGCTTACGCGGGCGATATCATCGGTGTCAGTGACACCGGAAATTTTG
>JANPNP010000263.1:0-7388 GCA_031427535.1 Bdellovibrionales bacterium
CCTGATTTTCCCATGCCACCAAATGGCAACCGCGAGCTTGCACCGTTTGTTGTTCGGTTCCAGTTTAGTAATCCTACACGGGTTTTTAGCAGTGCTTCGTTATACAGGTCTTTATTTTTAGTAAAAAGGGCCATGACTAACCCATAACCAGACGAATTGATATTTTCGATTGTTGAATTAAAATCACTTGATCTGTAAATGGCTACATTAGGCCCAAATATTTCGGTCTTTTGGTAAAGTGAATGAGCATCAAATTTTTTCACTAAATGAATACTAGGCGTTACATATTGGCCTTTGTAATCAAGGTCTAAACTTTTACCGCGCATTAAGCTTTCAGCACCCTCGCGATTTGCCATTTCTTGAAAGCGAATGTACTTTTCTACTGCTGCTTGATTTATCAATGGACCCATAAAGCAATTTTTTGACCAGTGACCTATAGTTAATTTCTTTGCTGCTTGATAAAATCGATCTGTAAATTGATCGGCAATTTTATCATGAAGTACGACACGTGATGTTCCTGAACATCGCTGTCCTGCAGACATAAACGCGCCCACTAGTGTTTCATATATTGCTTTATCGATGTCTGCGTCTTCCCAAACAATTGTGGTATTTTTACCGCCCATCTCTAGGGCTAAGATTTTCCAGTAGTGGTTTAATGTTTCTTGTTTTATTTTCAGGCCAACTTCGTAAGAGCCGGTAAATAAAACTCCGTCTACCAGTTCATGGGCAACAACACGCCTGCCGGTTTCGGCTTCGCCATGAACCATGTTAAATACACCTGCCGGAAATTCAGCTTTTTCAATCATCTGCGAATACAGCTGCGCAACCGCCGGAGTTTGCTCTGAAGGTTTATAAACAACTGTGTTTCCGGCAATTAGCGCTGGAATAATATGACCATTTGGCAGATGTGCTGGAAAGTTAAAAGGTCCGATAACTGCCATTACCCCCCGAGAGCGATAGCGAATGACGCCGTCCACTTGCGGTAAAGCGTTGGTAATGCGCTCTTCAGCAATTAAATTTAATGATGCATTTAACGTGATATCAATTTTAGCAGCCAGTGCTTTAGCCTCTGTGGTTGCATCCCAAAGAGCTTTACCTGTATCACGCGCAATAAGCTCGGCCATTTCGGCTTCGTGGGCTACGAACACATCTTTTAATTTTAGGATATATTTTTTGCGATCATCTAACGTCAAACGTGCCCATGGTAAGTAGGCTGCTTTTGCCGCCTGCACAGCACGATCAACGTGATCTAATTTGTAAGAAACGTTTAATATTAAATCTTTGGTGTCACCCGGGCTAATGTCACAAAATTGACCATTAACCTTGTCCGGTAAGGCAAATTTTCCGTTAATAAAATCACCCGTGAAGGTCATATCTTTTAAACTCATGACTTATTTCCTTCCGTATTCAAACGGTGATACAAATACAGTTTGATCTAAATCCACTTTTAGCAAATCGCGTGACTTTGAAGGTAAGCAAATAACTCCGTCGCGGATGTCGTAACCTGAAACAACACACCTAAAATCATTCGAGCCAATTCCAATTAAACCTTTTTCTTTAAAAGCTGCATCTGACATTTCAGCCACACGATAGCTTTTACCTTTTTTAATTGGCAAAATGTCTTTTGTTTTTGCTCCGTAATGGGGACCGCCATCGAATGGATCGACCTCTTCTAAATATTCGAAACCAACACTTTCTAACAAATGTTGCGCAGGTTTAGTTGCCTCACCGACGCGGCCAAGAACTAAGCGCGCTTTAGCATCAAGCAAAGTTAAATAAATATCGTCTTCGGGAAATAGGGATTCAATAAATTCTTTATTTGTCTGCGATAGCATGTCAGCTTCTTGATATGGAAGCCCAGTAAACCGACGACCTAAGGCTTCCCAAAATTCACTGCGTCCTTCTTCGGTTAAAGGCGGTGTTAGCTCGCATAAAACACGATTTTCAAAACGCTCTGGGTTTATACCCATATAAACAAATCGACTTAATGAAATTTGCTTTCCTAATCGTTCAGGCCTACGGCGGTACGCTTTATCAATTAGTAAGCCGCCAATTTCGGTGGGGCCTTCAGTATCTAATTGAAAGCGTAGAACTTGGTGAATGAAGCCAATTCCTAAGTCTTTAGAAAAATGGTCCCGTTTTAGTATCTTAAAATAACTATGCGGTACTGTCTCATTACCGTGCTTTGCAATTATAAGCGAACTTCCGACAACAGTTTGCTCTTCGGTGTCCTCGACAACAAAAATGTATTCAGCTTGATCTTTCTGCAAATCACCTGCGAACGAAGCTTCGCTACGCACAATTTTCTCAGATAAAATTTTCTTATCTCCAGGCAGATTTAGCAGATTAAATTGCTTAGCTAAATCTGTTAACTGCTGTAGATCATCCCGCTTGACAGAACGCACGACGAAACTCATAAACAAAACCTTTCGACCATCTGTTCATAGAACATGATGGATTTTTCAAGATCCGCGATCCTAACATGCTCCTGCGGCGTGTGCACATTGTCTTGTCGCACCCCCGCTCCAAAACAAAGGCACTCGATATTAACGCGAGTAAATAGGCTGGCTTCATTAGTTGAAGGCAGAGCTTTATATTTATAGTCTAAATTCATACTTTTTAAGACAGTTTGAGCCGTTTTGACCAATTGCGAAGTTTCTGACGTGCGAAACGGTCGTTTGTAGTCGGTTATGCGAAAATCGGCTTCTTCTTGCAAGCACGTATCCTTAATTTTTTGCATCCATTTTTCATAATGCTCTTGAGTCACATTGGGTAAAATTCGACACGAACCCCCAAGTAAAATGTGATCATCAAATGTACGCATTATACCAATGCTTAAAGTTGAATAATGCGGTTCAAATTCTGCGTCTTGCACAGTTTCCATTTCAGTTTGAACAACTTTAATGGTCTCATAAATTTTATTAACTTTTTGCAAAGATAAATTTTGCACATGTGAAATAAAATCAAGTTCCACCATGGCCTGATTAGGAATTGAATTGAATCTTGTCCCACCGTCGGCTTCAATGATAACCATATTTTCTGGCATTTTTTGTAAGTAATCTAACATTTTCACTATCGCGTTTTCACCTAAATGCGGTGTTGATGAATGAGCCGTTTTACCAGAAAAAATTTTAGACTGAGTCGATGTAGATTCAAGCAAATTTCGTTTGGCTTTATGATCAATTTCTGACTGACTGAGCGGAATTTTAATTTCTACAGTTGCAAAACCCTTTGCCGCATTAATAATACTTAAATTACTAGGTTCACCAATCAGAGCAAATTTTGCGCTGATTTTATTTTTGCGAATAAGTTTTAAAGCTCCTTGCATTCCGGTTTCTTCGCCAAATGTACCAACTAGAACGGGTTTTAATTTCGAAAATTTTTTCGACTTTAAATTTTTTAAAGCTTCTAATTTGCAAAGAAAATCAAGCTTCACGTCAGCGGCACCTAGCCCGTAAATACAGCCATCTATGATCGTGGCATCGAACGGGTTGTAACCGTTGTTTTTCCACAAGGCAAAATGCCCGGGCTCTACGGTGTCTAAGTGTGTTTGTAATAAAAACTCTTGATCACCGGGGGTAAATGGCTGTGTACGAATAATAATATTTGCTTGTGAAATTCCATTTTGCACTTCAGGGACTACTTCGACGTCAAAACCAGCTTGCTTTGCCAGCCCCGCTAAATAGTGAACGCTTTCAACCGTTGAACTGGTTGCTGAACTGTCTAATGAAATTAATTTTCGGCAGTTTTCAATCCAGTTCAAAAAATTCCTTTACACGCCTTGCAAAATTGTTTTTTCAATAATTTGTAATGCTAAATCAATATCTTGGCTTTCAATAATTGCTGGTACCAAGAAACGAATTCTAACTGGATCTTTGCCGCAGCTAAACGCGATCAGTCCATTATTAAATAATTTCTTAATGAATACTTCAACTTGATCTTTTTTTCCTTGAAAGGGAGTAAATGCAATCATCAGCCCCATACCGCCTGCATCGTAAGCTAAACCTTTGCAAGTTGTATCATTCAAACGATTTAAACCAGTAACAAATTGCTGATGAATTTGCTGTATGCGGCCCTTGGGTCCTAAAAAACCCTCATCAAGCATTTTTAAAATTTCTAAACCCGCAGCCAGTGAGGCGCTACTGCCAGAAAAAGTTCCGGCAATCAAACCCGGTTTTGGGTTGTATTCTTCTGTATATAACGTAGCACCTAGTTGAATAGTTTTTGCGATTGTCACGATATCAATATATTCGCCAAGCTCCATAGTCTCAAAGGCAAAGTATTCGCCAGTGCGGGCAAAGGTTTGCACCTCATCGGCCCAATTTGCGATTTTATTTTGTCTGCAGAATTCCAGCATCGGTATGAAAAAATCTCGGGGCGTCGGTTGAAAACCCCCTTCACCTAACATGGGTTCAAAAACAAAGCAGGAAACATTTTTATCATGTTTTGCGTAAAGCTCTTTCATTGTTCGTAATGCTTTTTCAGAACTTTGCGGATCTTTTTTATCATAGCTTGGAATTCTTAAAATTTCATTATATTCGGGAAGCCCCTGCTTGTAAGCAGCATTGTCAGTTAATTCGGCCATCATGGTTGAGCGGCCCGCAAACGCATTTTGCATAGCAAAAACAAAACGTGCAGGTGAATTTTTTTGCCGTGCAATTTTTAATGCATTTTCATTGGCCATAGTTCCACAGGTAGCGAACCAAGCATGCCGAAGTTTGCTTTTACGTGATGCAATTTGAACTAATTTTTCAGTTAATTCTAAATAATCATTATTGGGCTGCAGGTTTCCTTGCATAACGATGTCGGAAATTGAACCGCGAACTGCGGCCTTCATCACCCGCGGATGAGCATGGCCCATTAAATGTATTCCGATGCCATTAATTAAATCTAGTTTGACGCTGCCATCTTCAAGCTCGACAAATACTCCGTTGCCCGCGCCGGTACCAATATAGGGGTGGTACAGCGGGCGTCCACGCATAGCCGCGATTTTTTCCATTTTTCTTTTTAAAGTCGTTGTTAGTTCTGCTTGTGGTGGTCGTATTCCCAACAATCCACTGTTGTGAACACTGACTTCATCAACTAAATCAGAAATTAAACCTTCAATCGCTGGATCGTTTTTTATTTGCCGACCAACTAGCATTTCATCAGAGTTTTTAACTTGGTTTGTAATTTCACTGAACGCATTTTTTAAACCGGATAACATAATCTGGGCCTTTCTTGCTAAATTAAGTATTTAGTTTACTTGGTGCGATAGCTCATGACAATTGCGGGCCGATGTTTGTAGACTTTGGCTCTATGCCGCAAGATCAGATGACTTTTCAACAACAGTTTCCACAGTTATTCCAGGCTGGTCTTGCCGACCAGAAGGAAAAAAAGTGGGATGACGCTGTCGGCAAGTACCAAGCCTTACTAGACCAAAGTCAGAATAACTTAACTAATGAGCAGGCTTCTGTCGTTTACCACAACATGGCTGCAAGTTATTTTGAAAAGGCTGATTTTGTCCGATCGTTCATCTGGTCCAAAAAAGCCTTATCATTAAATTCCAATAACGATTTTTCGAAGACTTTACTGAATGAAGTTTCAAAAAAGTTTCAAGCGCCGCAAATACCTCACCAAATCTCGGCTACAGAAAGTTTTAAAAGTGCCGTTCTAGATAAAGTAGCTATGGATTCGTTATTAATTGGATCTTTTATCTTGTTTGCATTCAGCTTGTACTTAGGAGCAAAAGCTTGGCTATTGCGCCGTCGTTTACAGCTTGAAAGCGAAACTGCTTCTGTTCAAAAAAAATATCCAATTGGCTTAGCGATTGCTTTTGTTGCCGTTAGTTTTTTAACATTGGCATTCTGCGCCGCCAGCGTTGCTAAATGGAAAGATAACTTGCAAATGAAAGCCATAGTTTCTGCTGAAAAAGCACCCGTACAGACAGCTCCTGGCGGCAATCAGGCCGTTATTTATGACGCAACGGCTGGCCTTGAAGTTGACGTCTTAAAAATCGATAACGATTTTGTGCAAATTCGCTACCCAGGTGCGTTTTCCGGGTGGGTCGAAAAGAAAAATTTAGAGATCTTAAAGCGAACAAACTGGCCTTAATTCTTCAAGCACAACATTTGAGCATGCGCTTTGTAAGCTGCGAAAATTTTTGACAACTTATAGGGTATCGGGTTTGATACCCACAGTATGCGAATGAAGATTAAAGTCTTGAAATCACTATTTATTTCTATAGCTCTTACTTTACTTGTGTCGTGCGCCACCGACGAGAAAGACGCCAATTCTGCCGAAGGTCTTTTTAAAATAGCGCAAGAATACGATGAAGCCGAACGTTATGATGTAGCGATACAAAAATACGCCGATGTGAAAAATAAATTCCCGTACAGTTCTGTAGCTACAGCTGCAGAACTTGCCATTGCCGATCTGCATTTTAAGCGCGAATCGTACCCCGAAGCGCAGATTTCATATCAAAACTTTCGCGATTTGCATCCTAAACATCCACGAATTGATTATGTGATCTTCAGAATTGGTCTAGGGTTTTTTATGCAATTACCAGATTCAACCGATCGTGATTTGACGGTAGCAAATGATGCCATCTATCACTTTAACGAAGTTATAAAAAATTACCCAACATCAGTTCATGTAAAAGAAGCAAAAGAAAACCGTGAAAAAGCTTTTGTCATGTTAGCTGAAAAAGAATTGTACATTGCTGATTTTTATTTACGCCAAGAAAAATTCGAAGCCTCGTTAAATCGTTATGAAAATGTATTGTCCACGTATTCAGGTTATGGTTTAGATCCGAAAGCGCTACTGGGTGCGGTCAAAGCTGCTACCAAGGCAAAAAACGATTTAAAGCGCAAAAAGTACACGGACATCTTAATTACAAAATATGGTAACTCCGATGAAGCAAAAAAAATCCTTGATAAGGATGAAAAATGAAGCCGTTTTCGTATCAGTTAATTGACGAAGCTCGGGAAGCCTTTATCGACGGCGATTACAAAACGGCCGAACCATTACTAAATCAACCGACACTATTTCATTCAAAAAACCCTGAAGTATTCCAGATGTTAGCAACTATATATTATGATCAGGGAAAGTTTAACAAGGCGATCACAACTTTTAAAAAAGCATTAGAAATTGATCCGGGTTACACCGATGCTGCTGTTGGCTTATCTATTATTTTAAATGACATTGGACGCTACGATGAAGCTAAGAAAATATTCAACGAAGCTAAAGCCTTATTAGACACAAAGAAAAATGCTCCGGACCAAAACATGGCAGAAAAGTTTGCCGCTAAACACGCCGAACTTGCTGATCTTTACCTACAACACCGCTACTTCACTGAAGCGATCGAACAGTATAATAAAGCATTTGTTATATCATCGAAGAAAGCAGAT
>JANPNP010000264.1:0-5731 GCA_031427535.1 Bdellovibrionales bacterium
TGAGGCCGTACAGGCGTTTCACACAGAAGTTATGAATCTAGGCGCACATGTGCTTTTGCGTCGAACTATGGGCCGCGATATTTACGCAGCCTGTGGTCAGTTAACAACCAAAATCGATCGTCCAGAAATTATGGACATTTCTAATTCTAAAATCGGGGGAGTCAATGTCAGAAGTTTTAGTAGTGGGCAGCTTAGCGTATGATTCGGTAAGAACGCCATCTGGCAAGGCTGACAAGTCGCTTGGTGGCTCGGCAAATTATTTCTCGGTAGCGGCAAGTCTTTTTTCAAAGGTACGCATAGTAGGCGTTGTTGGTGAAGACTATCTAGATTCTGATCGAAAAATTTTATCTGACAGAAAAGTTGATCTGACAGGCATGCAAACAGTTCCCGGTGAAACTTTTCACTGGGAAGGTTCATATGAAAAAAGTTTAAGTGATGCAATTACGTTGAAGACCGAGCTTAATGTATTTGCTGCATTTAATCCGCAACTGCCAGAAGCTTACAAAGACAGCCGATTTGTATTTTTAGCAAATATTGATCCTGTGTTGCAGTTAGAAGTATTGTCTCAAGTGCGTAATCCGCTTTTTGTTGGTATGGATACGATGAATTTTTGGATCGATTCAAAACAGAAAGATCTTTTAAATGTGCTAAAAAAAGTAGATATTGTTTTTATGAACGAGACCGAAGCTAAAATGCTGACGCAAACGCGAAATCCTGTAACCGCAGTAAAAAAAGTTGCTGAGCTGGGTCCGCAGTATGTCGTTGTGAAGCGCGGCGAATACGGATCTACATTGTATTCGGTTGCTGATGGATTTTTTCAAATTCCTGCGTTACCTATTGAAAATGTTATTGATCCAACCGGTGCAGGCGATAGTTTTGCGGGTGGCTTCTTCGGAACATTAGCAGCCCACTGCACGACTAGACCACAGTGGAGCGATTTAAAGAAAGCTGTGCTTGCGGGAACAGTTCTTTCAAGCCAAACAATTCAGGACTTTAGTATGAAAGCCCTGCTTAAGGTTGATAAAAGTAACTTTGAAAACCACTTAAGCCATTTGAAAAAGACAATCTCAATTTAAAACACCTGAAAACAGGCAGGTTGCAGGGCCAGTAGCTCTGGCAAAACAGATTAAAAGTTTAAGTTTGAGTGTCTCAAAACCGATAAATTACGCATGGCTGGCACGAAGAAAAAACCCACACTTGCTGATGATCTTATGGCTTCTTTACTAAAAGAGGTAGAAGACGACAAATCCGCTGATGCACCAGCATTTCCTTTTGACGAAGACAGTGAACCTTTAAATTTAAATCCACTAGGTTTTGAAAAAAAATCAGAAAAAAAATCTGATGGTTCTACGGCGCACGGTGTGACAAAGAATGGGAATTCTTTTTTATCAGGCCTAGATGACCATTTCGATGGTCAAACCAGTTCTGAATACGAAGGCACCCGAATTGATGAAAAAACTGCGGAAATAGTTCTGACTGAAATTGTTGACGAAGAATCTTTATTGGATCTTGCAAATACAGACGAAAAAACTAACATCAGGCCAGCTTTAGCCCAACCTAAAGCTGCACCGGTACAATCGCTATTCGATTCGGATGAAGTAAGTCAAAGCGATTCTGAAGCTAATAATAAAATTGAAAATTTGCACACCTTGCACGAAGCAATGAATAATGAAATTTCTTCTGGTGAACAAAAAACACATATCTACACAGAAGATGAAACCTTAGCTATAAACCAAAAGATTCCAGCAGGTCAGCAGCAAAGTCATGATACGACGGCTGCTATTAAAAGACCTCCAAGTTATGAATTTAATGCAAGTGATAAAACTGTAGCGGTAACTGGCTTTCACAAAAAGCCAGTGGATGATTACGAAGACAAAGTAAAAGTTTCCATCGGACAAAGTCGAGCAGCATCTTCCCAGGGCTATGCAGCTTGGGGTGGCGGCGGGTCTGATGCAAGCCTTGGTCAAGCGGATAACCTGCGAATCGCCCAAGAAAAAATTTTAGAACTTGAAAAAGAAAATGAAATTTTACGACACCAAAATGAGGAACTGATTTCAGCTTCCGATATTATTAAAGAGCGTTCAGATCTGTTAACAGCCCAAGTGAACGAGTATCAAAATGACAAGCAAGATTTAGAAGAGTCATTTAAAAATGAAGCGGCTTTATTTCGCGGACATCTTCAGCGAAAAGAAGCTGAATTGCAAAAATCGCAATTGAAAATTGATGATTTAGATTCACGCTTAAAATTTGACATGAAAAAAATCCGTATTCGGGAACGCGAGTTAGAAAACCGACTAGAACTTATCCGTGCAGAGAAAAACACTCTGACAAAATCAAAAGATGATCAGATTCTTGATTTGCGTCGTAAAATGGATGTTATGCAAATGGAAGTAGAAAGCTATCGGCAGAAGTGCGTTGATTTGAATAAAACGTTAGAAACGAATCAAGATTCGTTTAAGCGCACCACACGAGCATTACGTTTGGCAATGGCTAACTTAGAACTACAAGAAGAGAACAAGCCGTCTCTTAAAAAAGTCGACTAGTTTTTATGAGCGAAGAAAACACTCCGACCTTAAAAAAAATCAAGTTAGTCGTTAGTGATTTACATTTGGGTAAAGGCCGGCAACTAGAAAATGGAAGCTTAAATTCATTAGAAGAATTCTACTATGCCGACAAGTTGGTTGAATTTATTCAATACTATTCCAGCGGTGCCTATCGTGACTATGACGTTGAAATAATAATTAATGGCGACTTTCTCAATTTTTTACAAGTTGATTATCGGGGACATTTTTTAACGATCATTACTGAATCCATTGCACTAGAAATTCTGAAATCTGTGATAAAGGGTCATCCGCAAGTGTTTCGTGCGATGGGCGATTTCCTATCGGCACCAAACCGTAAAATTACTTATGTCATAGGTAACCACGATCAAGGGATGATGTTTCAGGGATGCCGTGATTACTTAAACCAAGTAGTAGGGCATGCAATACAGTATAAGAATATAATATACTATTTTGATGGTGTTCACATCGAGCATGGGCACATGCATGAAGCGGCCAATCGCATGGATCCTAAAAAGTTTTTTTTAAAGCAAGGTTGGCCTGAGCCAATTTTAAATTTGCCATTTGGTTCACATTTTTTTGTCGAGTTGGTTTTAAAAATTAAAAGAAAGTATCCGCACATTGATAAAGTCAGACCTTTTGGCCAAATGATCCGCTGGTCACTTATAAATGAAACACCCATGGCAATAAAAGCATTTTTTGAATTATTTAAATATGCTTACCGTATCGTTTTTGTGAATGAACAAAGGTTTCGTTGGAATGTGAAAAGCCTATTGCGAATGGCACTAGAAAGTGCGATTTTTCCAGATCTAAGTTCGTCGGCGAAGAAGATATTAAATGACAGCAGGATACATACAGTTATTTTTGGCCATACCCATGTTTACGAATACCGGCAGTGGGGCAACCAAAAAGAATATTTCAACACGGGGACCTGGACTGAACTAACTTCTTTAGACGTGGTATCCCTTGGGAAAATAACGAAGCTTACTTTTGTATTGCTTGAATACGTTGATCAAGAAACTAGACCAAGGGGCCGGTTAAAAGAGTGGAAAGGGTTCCACCGCATCGAAGAAGATGTCGCAGTGGCCTAGTCGTATGTCGGAACTGATCATTGTCACTTAGCTTGATATCATAGATACTGAGTAAAGAAGTAGGGAATGGTAAATGTCTGAAACCGCTGATAAAACAAGTATTGTAGCTAGTGAAACTTTCAAGGGAAAGTTACGTGCTGCTGATGAAGCGCCTCCGGCAATTATTGTGCTAGTTGGACCAACTGGATATGTAGGTAAACAGTGGCTGTTAACAAAAACTGATTTAACTATCGGACGTTCAGTTGAAAGCGATATTTATATTTCTGATGCTTCAATTAGTCGTGCCCATGCCAAATTTGTCGTAGCCGGCAGCGAAGTTTCAATTCTTGATTTAGGATCAACTAACAAAACTTCAGTTAACGGTCATGTTTTGCCAGCCTTAACGGCTAAGCGCTTAAAGAATAATGATCAAATAAAAGCCGGTAATATTATTTTTAAGTTTCTTGAGCGAGGCAGTCTTGAAGCCATTTCAAATCAGACAGTTTTTGAAAAGGCACAAAAAGATGCGCTGACTACTGCATACAGTAAGGGCGCACTGTTAGAAAAAGGTCCCGAGGCAATAAAGCGCGCTGAAACTTTAAATGAACCGCTTTCGGTCATTACGTTTGACATCGATCACTTTAAAAAAGTTAACGACACCCACGGCCACCCAGGTGGGGACTATGTTTTGAAAGAATTAGGAACTTTAATGCAAAGCAAACTGGTCAGATCACACGACTTTTTTGCTAGGTACGGTGGGGAAGAATTCGTTTTAATCCTGCAAGCCACACCTTTAAAAACAGCGCAAGATGTGGCCGAGCGTATTCGCCATACTGTACAAGTTCATTCTTTCGTATTTCAAAATAAAACTATTCCAGTAACTATATCTGTTGGAGTTGCAGAAAAGCTTCCGACTGACAATTGGGAACAAGTGTATAACCGCGCTGACAAAGCTTTGTATTTAAGTAAACAAAATGGACGAAACAAGGTGACTGCGGCCGCATGAACACAGAAATTTTAAAATTTCTAAGTGAGCTTGGCGATAAAGATACAGAAAAATTTTTCGAGAATATAAAAAATAAAAAATGCCAGGTTAGTTTTAAAATCCCTGGCAATGACAAAATCGAAATCACACAAATTTATGCGACTCCATTTGTCGAAAAATTTAGCTTACTCATTCGTAATGACCTAGATGCCCATGGTCTTGAAGCTACTTTTAAAGTGAATATTGGCACGGACCTTTTTTTCTTTAAATCAAAAATAAAGTTAGAAAAAAAATCGTTCATTATCGAAGGGCCATTTAAGCTTTTTAAACTAGTCCGTCGTAAAGACACCCGGTATGTTATCCCCGCTGTTTGGGCACAAAGTGGGTTTATAGTCTCAGCAGAAAAGAAAATGCTAAACTCAAAAATTAGACTGGTAGATATGTCTTTGTCAGGCATCAGGATTCATGTGCTTACAGAACTTCCCCGATACGAAAAAATGCAGAAAATATCATTACAATTTAAACTGCATAAGCGTGCGGTGATCGTCGTTGATGCGCTAATTCAGCATGTCAAATACGGTTACCAAGGTGGCCAGTTACTAGGTGTGCAGTTCGTCTTGCTTACGCCGCTTGTGCAAAGTAAAATTGCAAATATCTGCGATGATTTAGTTCACGAGCTAGCATAGTTCGCTAATTCTATAGCATAAAATAAATTGATGTCATCTATCAGTTAAAATTAAAAAAAACCAATTATTTCAATGCGTTAGTGCTATTTTGGCCATTTTTTACTGGCCCCCAGTTTGCTTTTAGTTATAGCAAGTGACGAGTTGCTACCGGACGGAGGACCAGGTGTATCGTTAGTTTTAAGTAAGAAGGGGCATAAACAATTAACCGAGATTGGACTGGGGAAGTGTCTATGAAAAGAGAAATCAATAATGATCTGAAAACTACAGTCGATCACCACGTGATCGAAAAAACAGACCGCGCGCCAAAAGCAAGAAGTTTGGCACACGTCAAGCTGCTTGGCGGAACATGACCGCCATGACCGGGTTCGCCCGATGAGCAAAGTCACCATTGTTCTGCAACACTGATGGCAGGGCGATCACCACCGTCAG
>JANPNP010000265.1:0-1845 GCA_031427535.1 Bdellovibrionales bacterium
TTCGCAGCATATAGGGTGCACAGTTACAGAGAGGGGTAGAAGAAGTTTGCTTAAATAAGTCGTGCATACTTTCTGAATTTGACTGTTGAATTTGACGTTATAATTTAGTGAAATAACCCACAAATTCTTCAAACGAACCATTAAACTTAACAAAACATGAAAATGTTTTGTTATGAGACACATATTATTTTCTATAGAAAGGATTGATAATGTACGACAAGTGTAGTACATTATCAATAACGCAACATGGGTTTTGATGAAATAAAAAAGAAGGTTGTTAGCTGTGTTGAATAAGGCAAAACGCAGTCAACTCTTCGATCTGATAGAAATGAAAAGAACCTTTTTCTAACGGGTGATAAAACTAAAGAAGACGTTGTCTCGATGCTCAAAAAAACGAAAGGGACGCAATACTCTTCGAGACCCCACGATACGGTTCCTGATGTTGAAGTGCATATTTTTAAACCGCTTTTAGGCGATGAAGAATGGTACATAAAGTTTTACTTTATTGATCCAAACTGCATTTTCATTAGTGTTCACTTTTCAAAGAAAATTGTTAAGAAAAAAAGGTAAGGTAATTATGGAAATTTTCAAAGAAGGCGACAAATCAAAAGCTATCTGTGAGCATTGTAAAAAAGTTTCTACAACTACTTTCCAAGTAAGAACAACTCAAATTCAAGATGGCAACAAATCCCTAAGAATTCCGGACGTTCTTGTCGCTGTCTGCGATAAATGCGATAAAGTTGCGGCAATTCCTCAACAGTCTTTTGCAGCTGTTGCCGAACTAAAAAAGAAGGCGGAAACAACGAATGAGGATTTTAGAGTACCAAGACATTTTTTGGATATCTTAAATAACTCTATTAGCATAATTGGTCTAAATGCTACTAAAGACTTGCGCGCACGAATTGTTAGATATTACTTAGCCGATCTTGATATAACAGCAGAAAGTATTAAAATTTTGAAACGAAATCTTAAGTCTGAATTGCTAATAGGCAGCTTCAAAAGAGGAAATCGCCTATCTATGCGCTTTTCTTCAGAGCTTGAAGATCACTTTGCAGAAGTCCTTGAATCCTCTGACCTGAATAGAACTGAAGTTATTGATTCAGTTATTGTGCGAATAAAAGAAGATATCTTAGATAAAAAAGACTCAGAAAAAATTGATAATTTGAAAACTGCTTTGATGGCCAA
The DNA here is from genome assembly GCA_031427535.1 of Bdellovibrionales bacterium. Classification (GTDB taxonomy): domain Bacteria; phylum Bdellovibrionota; class Bdellovibrionia; order Bdellovibrionales; family Bdellovibrionaceae; genus Pseudobdellovibrio. Next base: position 1,186 of record JANPNP010000265.1, read on the forward strand.
TTAATCATTAAAAAGCCCAGAACTTCATATCAAGATCAGCTCTAGTGTAGCCAATAAATTCAGATTTTGCTATTTTGGTCGCCGCAAGCTGATAAACTTTGGATTTTTTCTGATCTAGCTTAACAATGGTTGTTTTCTGCGGAGAATCTAAACCATAATGGTCCAACATACAAGGTCGGAAAAAAAATAGCTATTTTATAAAACGTCACGAAAAAATATATTTAATCCCTTGCGAGCTGTACCCCATTTGCATTTGTATTTTCTTGCTGACTTGGCTAATAAAAAAGTCTGACGATCAAGATAACTATCAAAATTTTTATTTTTTAATGATCGTGCAAAGTCGTTCAAGTTTATGCCCTTGTACAAATATTCTTGTGTGTGATGTATTAACCCAGACTTTCCTTGGTTTCTAAAAGCACTAGTAGAAATACTTACTTTAATCTGCCTTTTTAGATGATCAAAAAAAATATCGTTATTTTGATTCATTTTTTCCTTCTGTAATCTGAGTCTGATACTAAGATATCTCCAGACATCAAAAACCTACTTCATCTTATCCTGATAAGCAGCTTCAGTAAAATCATCCACCAAAATCGCATCGTAACGAACTTTATCCGCCTCAGTAACCAAACGGAATTCTTCGTCTGAAATAACTTTCTTAGC
>JANPNP010000266.1:0-3519 GCA_031427535.1 Bdellovibrionales bacterium
CACAATCAGAAGTCAACCAACGAACCACATAACTTATTGAAATGCCTTATTCTATTGAGGCGGTATGTGCCACTTAGGACCTTGAAAGGGATCAGTTTCTAAACTCTGGCTATTAAAAAACAAAATGCTAGGGTTTTTAACGTGATAGGGACTAACTTATTTGAAACTGACGGTAAAACTCCGCTAAAAAAAGAACGCATACCACTTTTTCGCGCTTTAACTGAAGGCAAGGTTACCAATGCCGAAATGAGCATTGTTTCTAAAAACGGAAACCTGAAAACTGTTGTTGCTAGTGGACAAGCTATCAGGAACAAGGACGGAATTATCCAAGGTGCCGTGGTAATTATGCGTGATCAGACCGAAATTAAAAAACTAGAAGAGCACCGACTTAAACTTGAATTACAGAAACAGCAATTACTAGCAACCGAAGAAAATTCCAAACAGTTTCAAGACTTAGCAAACGCAATTTCCCAGTTAGCCTGGATAGCAAAACCTGATGGCCATATTTTTTAGTATAACCAGCGCTGGTACGACTACACAGGCACCACTTTAGAAGAAATGTTAGGCTAGGGCTGGGAAAAAATACACAATCCCGAAATGTTGCCCCGAGTATTGAAAAAGTGGAAGGATACGTTAGCAGCGGGCACACCGTGGCAAGATGAATTTCAATTAAAAAGTAGAACTGGCGAATACCGCTGGTTCTTATCACAAGCGCGACCATTAAAAAATTCAAGCGGAGAAATTACGGGCTGGTTTGGAACCAATACGGATATTGAAGATACGACTAAATTACAACGGGAACTTGTCGACACGATTGAAAGCATGAATGATGGTTTTGCCGCGGTCGATAAAAATTGGAATATCACCATGATGAATTCAAAAACAGAACTTTTAACCAAGTTAAAACGTGAAGACCAAGTTGGAAAAAACATTTGGGATCTTTATTTTCCGAATGTTTCTTGGAAAGACACGCAGTCATATTTCCATTATACGAAGTCAGTGAACGAGCGTGTCCCCACGTACTTCGAAGACTATTACGCTCCGTTAGATCTTTGGATTGCTATTCGCGTTTTTCCTAAACTTGACGGCGGGATTGCCATATTTATCACGGACATTGCGCAAACTAAAAAATCAGAACTCGATATTAAAAAAGCAATCAATCGACATGATTTAATTCGCACGATCGTGCGCCTTACTAATTAAACTGAAACTTCAAAAAACTGAGGCATAAATACTCGGCGCCTTTATTTGACCTGTTGTGGTGATGTTCGCCTTGGTGACTATTTTGCACGCTAAAAAGTATTAAGCGTTAAACTTTAAATGAAGGAGTATATATGCAGAAAAACATAACTAGCACTTTAGAGAATTGGATTAATGTACCCTCGGCGATGCAAATATGTATTCAAAATTGCACCGAGTGCTACCAAATGTGTTCGCACCTGGTGGATTACTGCCTTAAAAAAGGTGGCAAATATTCAGATCCTGAACACATAAAATTACTGCTAGACTGTGCACGCATTTGTAATTTGTCAGCCGATTTTATGATAAGGCACTCGGACTTTCACGATTTAACGTGTGACGTTTGTGCAGAAGTCTGTACCGCTTGCGCTGAAAGTTGTGACGCCTTCGATAAGGATGATCGAATTTTACGGGCGTGTTACGACGCGTGCATAACGTGTTCGGACAGCTGCAGTGAAATGGCAGCCATACACTAAAAGCCTAGCGAAAATTATAGAAGTTCGCGGCAAGCTGCTTCTGGATTTTGATTTATAATTTGTCGAACCGTACTTAACATCGTGTCACAAGTGGGCTCCACTTCGGCTGTTCGTCGATTTAGCGGTCCAAAATGAGTTCTTAAAATTCGTATCAGTGTCATGGCGTACTCGGTTGTAAAAGCTGGACACCTTTTAGCAAATTCCTGGAAATCTGCTCCAGCGCCCGTACCTAAGATGCTTGCTGGTCTGCATGTTACCCCTTCTTTGTAGACCTCTAAAAGACATCGCTTCGTATTGCCACGGTATTCATCGTAAAGCCGTTGCAGCTCTGCAGAAGCAATTATAGAATTGTAACTGGCTTGAAACAGACCAGCTTCTGCTTCATCAGATTCACGATTTGCTCCGGCAGCTACGTCCCAACCCTCACAGTATTTACCGGAACTTTCTTTCATACCTAATCCTAAGCCGATCACATACGTAGCATGTACAGGTTGCTGACCTGCAGGTGCTGTAACAAGTCCAATGTTAGCTAAAAGGTCTTGATAGTGCATCAGCACATCCTTTTTAGCGTCTAAAGAATTCGGCGATCGTAAAATAACAGCTGCTGGGTAGGTGGATCCACTTGCTTTGACGCGGCATAAACTTCGCGCATAACTAAGGGCCATACCCTTGACATAGCCCATCGGGGCTTGGCCACGATCAGTCCAGCTATTCTGCGCACACGTTGACTTACTTGCTACGTCTCGAATTTGCTTACCGAAAACCAGCGCAATAGGACTAGGTGGCTCGGGCGTAACTACTGGAGGTTGTTCAGTTAACGCTTTACTTGTACTGGCGTTTACCGAAATTTTTGCTGGTGAACAGCCGAAAATAAAAATTAAAGATATAGAAAACAAAAATAAGTTCGTAAAATTTTCTTTTAGGCGACTTGCACATTTGAAAAGTATCATGCTTATTTTTCGGAGTATTTGTAAGCAAGATAAACATGACAAACGTCTAGAATATGCGCTGTAAGCGAATTTGCGATGGGGCAAATTTACAAATCTGAGATGACCAAACCGCCTATATCGCTGGTGCCACGGTTCGCTTCTTGCGCACGTCCTTTCATATCAAGGAGACACTTATGTATTTAAAAAAATCTGCCGCATTTCTAATTCTTATAGTTTCGATTTTTGTGTTTGCTGCGCCAGTAGTGGATAGCACAAAAAGCGCGGAAAAAGAACATGCAGTTACTGACTCGCACTTCATTGAAATGATGCGTATGCACCATGAAGAAGGTGTTGCTATGGCAAAATTAGGAAAAGAAAAAGGCCAGCATGCAGAACTAAAAAAAGTGAGCCAAAATATTATCGATGCACAGGCTAAAGAAATTGCGCAGATGTTCGCATGGAAGAAAAAGTGGTTTGCAAAAAAAGATATGAAGATGAACATGGATAAAATGGATATGTCTAAAATGGGAATGGGTCCAATGGACATGTCGACTTTAAAAATGAAATCTGGAAAAGACTTTGATAAAACGTATCTTGAAATGATGGCTAAACATCACGAAGGTGCCGTGAAAATGGCTCAGACCGCTGAACCAAAAATGCAACAGCCCGAATTAAAAAGTTTCGCTGAGAAAATTATAAAAGATCAAACTGCGGAAATCGCGCAATTAGAAAAGATGGTTCGTTTGAAGAATTTGTGGGTTATTTCACTAAATTATAACGTCAAATTCAACAGTCAAATTCAGAAAGTATGCACGACTTATTTAAGCAAACTTCTTCTACCCCTCTCTGTAACTGTGCACCCTATATGCTGCGAA
>JANPNP010000267.1:0-6760 GCA_031427535.1 Bdellovibrionales bacterium
AGCTTCTTGACCTCGACGTGGATGTGCCGGTCGATGCTGGCCAGAAAATCGAAAACCCCCGGCACACCGGTGAAGAACTGCGGATACCCGGTGGCGAAGCGCGTCAGCAGGTGCCCGCCGAAGGTGTTTTGTGCCACAGGAATTACAGACGGGCCCCTTTTGAAGGGCGTGAAGTTACTAGCCGGTGGCCGGGCGCAAACTCAGTCGATAGTGATGCGATCGCAGACGGGAACGATTCGAACTGTAGATGCGTATCATAATTTTTCTTTGAAAAAAGGGCATCACTAGCTATGGTGGTGTACTGCTTCAGTTGTAAAAAACCGACTTCGAGCATTTCTAAGATCGGATTTCGTGAAGAGTGTGGCAACTGCCAGGCTGATTTGCATGTGTGTAAAAACTGTGAATTTTACGATATGAAGGCTTACAACGAATGTCGGGAACCATCAGCTGATGTCGTTCGCGAAAAGGAACGATCGAATTTTTGCGATTTTTTCAGTGCTAATCAAAGCGCAAATTCGAGCGGTGATAAAGCGGCACAGCTTCGCGCGGCAGCAGAAGCGCTTTTTAAAAAAAATTAATGAAGGGAATTAGAAATGGCCAACGCAGTCGCAGAGACCAAACAGACTTTTAATTGCACGAAAGCTGAATTTTTTAAAATAGTAGCAGACTATGAAAAGTATCCGCTTTTTCTGCCTGAAGTAAAAACCGTTAAGGTGTACAAAACTTCTGGGAATACAAAAGACATGGAGTATTCCGTTTCTGTGTTGAAAACTTTCAAATACATTTTAAAAGCTACAGAGATTCCTGATCAGCAAGTGGATTTTAAGTTTGTTAGCGGGGATGTGTTTAAGTCCATGCATGGCTGCTGGCGGTTAAGTGAAAATAATGGCGTTTGTCAGGCAGACTATAAAGTTGAAGCAGCTTTTGGTATGCTTGTGCCAAGTGCGGTTGCAAAGACACTGGTGACCGTGAACCTGCCAATCATGATGGCTAATTTTAAGAAAAGAGTAAAAGAAATTTATGGCAAATGATAAATCTGAAAAAAAAGAATCATCACAATTATCAGACACGATACGAAAAATTATAACGGCTGGGTCGCCTGCAGATATTTCAAAAGAGCTTATTGGCTCGGTGTTAAGTCAGGCACTGAAAACCAAAGATGACGTATCAGCTTTGGTAACTAACGAGATGATCGCTTTAGTCAGGAAAATTGATTTCATAAAAGAATTTTCAAAATTTGCCGAGAATCACAAATTTAAAGTGACCGCTGAAATTGAAATTATGAAAAAGGATTCAAGCGACCAGACAAAGTCCGAGAAATAGTCCCCCCGTGGCCTGGACAGATCTAGAACACTCTGTTTGGAAATTGCTAAAAGATGCTGGTTTAGAGCAGCGGCAGCGGTATTTTCTAGCGATATCTGGCGGCGTTGATTCGATCGCCATGCTGCAAATCTTTCTTCGCGTAAGGCCAACCGCTCAATTAACTGTGGCTTACTATCATCATGGCCCTTCGAGCGATAAATTGCAGCACGAGTTTCGTAACAGGTGTTTGCAGTCACTAGAAACCTTCTGTCAGTCCCATAATTTAATTCATTTTGTAAGTCAGCAAAGTGACGTCGAGCTTACGTCAGAGGCGGCAATGCGTCTTTCGCGGTGGAGCTTTTTACGAGCCAATAGTTTACCCGGCGAGCCCATTATAACAGCACATCATCTTGATGACTGGACTGAGACGCAAACTTTAAAATTGATTCGCGGTGTTGGGCCTGATGCTTTTACTGCTTTTAAAATTTGGGACGGTCATATTTTCCGGCCCCTGCTTGAAGCAACTAAACAGAAGATCATAGCCTACGCTGAAGCGCAAAACTTGAGTTGGCTAGAGGATCCATCCAATAGCTCGGATCATCATTTGCGAAATTGGCTACGACTTGAATGGTTTAAATCGTTAGATGATAAAAATCCTTCAGGTTATGAAAACTACTCACGTTCCTTATTAAGACTGTGTCAGGCTTTAGATCAAAACCAGACCTTTGCACTGCAGTTTTTTAAGAACAGTCCTGAATCGGGACTTGATCGCCTGTGGTATTTTTCCTTAACAGATAAGTTGCAGCTAAAAGCCCTAGTACTGTTTTTAAGGCATCACAGCATTCCTAACGTGACGACGGGTCATCTTGCGGAAATACAAAAACGACTCGACAAAAATCAAAAAGATATCACATTTACGTTAGCCCATGTAAAATGGGTTATAAATGAGACTCAGATCGTGCTAGTCTTATAGTTCAAAAAGTGTTTCACAGTATTCCGGAATGATTCTGGAAGAAAGGGTTCTGAATTCATGAAAGCTAACCAAAAAACGTTTGCTCTGTGGTTTTTCCTTGTAGTGATGGCTATCTTCTTTTTCCGCGCTTGGGATTCGAAGCATCAAAAAACAATCGCAGACTTTAATTACTCGAAATTTCTAGCGGCAGTAGAGGCCGATAAAGTTGTGCCAGATAAAATTGTCTTCATTCAAGATCGCGGAGAAATTCGCGGTGAAGTGAAGCCAGAATTTGAAAAAGAATTTAAAGGTACACATTTTCAAATTTCAGGCAATATTAGCGACAAGGGTTTTGAAATTTTGCAGAAAAAAGGCATCACAGCAAATTATGAAACGGAAGCATCAAATAATATGATGTCTTCATTTTTAATTAATTGGCTTCCGCTGATACTTATTGTCGGAATGTTCATCTTTATTATGCGGCAAGTGCAGGCGGGTGGCGGTAAAGCCATGTCGTTTGGAAAATCAAAGCACAAATTAGTTGAAAACAAAAACCGTATTACATTTAAAGAAGTTGCTGGCGTCGATGAAGCCAAAGAAGACTTACAAGAGATCGTGCATTTCTTAAAAGATCCAAAAAAATTCACCAAACTAGGCGGACGTATTCCAAAAGGTGTTTTGCTAGTTGGACCTCCGGGAACGGGTAAGACCTTACTAGCTCGCGCAGTCGCTGGCGAAGCCGGGGCGCCATTTTTTACAATTTCAGGATCTGATTTCGTTGAAATGTTTGTAGGCGTTGGTGCAAGCCGCGTACGTGATCTATTTGAACAAGGTAAGAAAAATGCGCCGTGCTTGATATTTATCGATGAGATCGATGCCGTTGGACGTCATCGTGGTGCCGGCATGGGCGGCGGACATGACGAGCGCGAACAGACTTTAAATCAATTACTAGTTGAGATGGATGGGTTTGAATCTTCTGAAGGTGTGATTTTAATTGCAGCCACAAACAGACCTGACGTTTTAGATCCGGCACTTTTACGCCCGGGCAGGTTCGATCGCCGCGTTGTCGTTGGTAAGCCAGATCTTAAAGGCCGCGAACATATTTTAATTGTACACACTCGAAAAACCCCAATCGGTCCTGACGTGGAAATCTCAAAGATCGCGCGCGGAACCCCCGGATTTTCAGGGGCTGACTTAGAAAACTTAGTGAATGAAGCGGCTTTGGTCGCGGCACGTGGTGATAAAAAGTACTTAGAAATGGAAGACTTCGAAAAAGCAAAAGATAAAGTGTTAATGGGTGCCGAGCGTAAATCAATGGTCATCAGTGACGAAGATAAGCGAATTACGGCATACCACGAAGCAGGACACACTTTGGTGGGAAAAAAATTAGCTGGTTTAGATCCAATTCATAAAGTAACTATTATTCCTCGGGGTATGGCTCTTGGGGTCACGCAAACTTTACCAGAAAAAGAGATGTTAAATCTTTCCCGTTCTAAGGCTGAAAACATGATCGCTTTTCTATTCGGTGGCCGTGCGGCTGAGGAATTAATCTACAAAGATTTTACAACGGGCGCAGGAAACGATATCGAGCGCGCTACCTCGTTAGCTCGAAGTATGGTCACAGAATGGGGAATGAGCCCTAAGCTAGGACCTCAGGCTTATGAAAAAAGTGAAGGACCAGTGTTTCTAGGAATGGGTTACGGCCAAAAATCTAAAAATTATTCAGATGCAAAAGCTCTTGAAATCGACGCTGAAGTGACTCGGTTTATTGATGAAGGCTACGCCAAAGCGCTTAATGTATTAACGACGCACAAAGATGCCTTAGAGCGTTTAACTCAAGCCTTAATAGAATATGAAACAATTGATTCGAATGAAGTTGAAATGTTAGTCAACGGCGCTGAAGTTAGCGAAGTCGGAAAAATTCGTGCAATAAAAGCCAACGATAAAGCATCGGGTGGCGGACTTGCAGCAAAAAGTTCTGAAGCAGAAACTACGGCACCGGTGGGTTCAAAGCCAGCCGCTGTAACTTAATTTAGCTATGTCGGTTTTTGGAAATTTTTTAGAAAATACACTTTTCATCGTGACCCACTTGCGATGGCAAGACTTGGTAGACATTGTACTGGTATGGCTCATTGTCTACCGTATTCTGAACTTGATTCGGCGTACCGGAACAATTCAAATGCTATCAGGCCTTGGTATTCTTGCCATTGCCTATGTCGGTAGTCAGTGGTTTGAATTTCATACGCTTAACTGGCTATTAGAAAAGTTTTTCTCGAACCTATTCGTAATCGTCGTCGTTCTATTTCAAGGTGAAATTCGTAGAGCCTTAGCCCATATTGGAAGTCATCCCTTATTTGCGGATGTCTCATCAGTCATGGAAACCCACATAATCGAAGAAATTGCTAAAGGAGTCATTTCAGCCGCGCAAAAGGGCCATGGGGCGCTTATTGTTATCGAAAAAGATATTTTAGTCGACTATCACATCGAAACAGGAACCGAGCTTGAAAGTAAAATCTCAGCAGAAATTATCCAATCTATTTTTCATCCGCAAGCACCGATGCACGATGGTGCGGTCATCATTCGTGGGTCGCGGATTGTCTCGGCAGGCTCATTTTTACCACTTAGTAAAAATCCAGCTTTAGACAAAAATTTGGGAACAAGGCACCGGGCAGCCATAGGACTTACTGAAGAAACTGATGCTTTGGTGCTAGTTGTTTCGGAAGAAAATAAATCTATTAGTGTTGTACTTGGTGGACACATGCATCCCAATGCAGAACTGGCCGAAGTACGAAAGGCCTTGTACGAGGTCTTCGGTCTTAAGTATAAGAGCTATCAAAGCGAGGACCACTAGATGAAACAAAAAATAACTCATCTTCGGCATGGCATTTTTGAAAATGGCTCGTACAAACTGGTTGCTCTTTTTATTTCGCTAATTCTATGGCTTACAATTTTAGGTCGGCGCGAATTTGTTGTCGGTAAAGAAATCGAAGTCGATTTTTCAGTTGCCGAAAATTTAGTGGTAGCGGGACAATCTTCGGACCGGATACGTTTAAAGATTTCAGGCCCGCAGCCTTTGCTTAAAAAATATAAAGAAAGTAGCCAGTCCCTAGTCTTGAGTTTAGCTGATAAGTCGCCCGGCCTGCACGAAATCGAAATGAATACGGCAAAGCTGGATATTCCAGCAGGCATCCGAGTTTTAAGTGTCAAACCCAGCCAAATACGGGTAGAAATAACTGCACCGCAAAAATAAGGACAAGGAATAAATCACCATGGTAGACAACCAGACTCCAACTAAAAAGTTATTTGGTACGGACGGTATTCGCGGAACTTCAAATCAGTTTCCGATGATTCCTGATGTGGTCGTTCGTATCGGACAAGCCATTGGTTATTTAATACGTACAAAAAAAATATCATCACCATCTGTAAGTAACAAAGTTGTCATCGGAAAAGATACGCGGTTGTCGGGCTACATGATTGAGCAAGCGTTATCCAGCGGGCTTAATTCGATGGGGATAAATGTACAGCTGGTGGGACCACTGCCAACGCCAGGCATTGGTTATTTGACCAGGACCATGCGGGCAGCCAGTGGTATTGTTATTTCGGCATCACACAATGCGTACCAGGATAACGGTATTAAAATTTTCGGACCCGACGGTTTTAAATTAGACGATACCTTAGAAAAAGAAATCGAGCGCCTAGTTGCCACGGAAGACCTAACCAAGTTTCTTCCGCCATCAAAAGATATTGGTCGGACCCGCCGTATTGAAGATGCACAGGGCCGCTATATTGTTTACGCAAAAAGCGCGTTTCCGCTTGAATACACATTAGATGGAATGCGCATCGTTTTAGATACAGCACACGGGGCGTCGTACAAAGTGGCCCCTGCAATTTTTGAAGAGTTAGGCGCTGAAGTCATTCATGTCGGAAACCAACCTAATGGCACAAATATTAATGATAAAGTCGGAGCCCTTCATCCCAGTTTATTATCTCAGGCAGTGGTGCAATATCGTGCCGATGTCGGCATAGGTCTAGATGGTGATGCTGACCGCGTCATTATGGTCGATGAAAAAGGTAAAATGGTAAATGGAGATCATATTATTGCAATCTGTGCGCTTCATATGAAACAAAAAAATCAACTTCGTCACGATACGGTTGTGGTCACGCAAATGAGTAATTTTGGCTTAGAAAAGGCCATGCGCGCGCAAGGAATTAAAGTCATTAAGACCAATGTTGGCGATAAGTATGTTGTCGAAGAAATGCGAAAAGGCGGCTTTAATTTAGGTGGCGAGCAATCAGGACACGTCATATTTCTGGATCATTCAACCACCGGGGATGGAACAGTGGCTGCGCTAAATGTGCTATCTATCATGCGCGAAAAAAATAAAAAAATTAGTGAATTAACAAATGTTTTCGAAGAGGTTCCTCAGGTGTTAATCAACTGCCGTGTGCGCAGCCGTGTTGAACTTCACCTTATTAAGGGCTACGCTGAATTATTAAAATTAAAGG
>JANPNP010000268.1:0-12921 GCA_031427535.1 Bdellovibrionales bacterium
GGAAAGATCTTATCTGGTGGTGTTGACTCCAACGCCCTTCACAAACCAAAGCGCTTCTTTGGAGCGGCTCGAAATATTGAAGAGGGCGGCTCTTTGACAATTATCGCAACAGCGTTAATTGATACTGGATCACGCATGGATGAGGTCATTTTTGAAGAATTTAAAGGAACCGGAAATGCCGAAATCCATTTAGACCGAAAATTAATGGAAAAACGAATTTTCCCATGCTTAGATATTAACAAGTCGGGGACCCGAAAAGAAGATTTACTAATAGATAAAGCAGATTTAAATCGCCTTTGGATTATTAGAAAAGTTTTAGCTCCGATGAATGTTGTTGATGCAATGGAATTTTTAATGGATAAAATTGAACGCGCAAAAACCAACGGAGATTTTTTAAAGAGTATGAATGGATAATACAAGCGAAGAGCAGGCTGAAAAAAAGAAAAAAATTATTTTTGCAGCAACTGCAATTATCGCTGTTCTTATAGTTGCAGGTATATCCTACGTTACTTTAAGTAAAATAAAAAATAACCAAACGGATTCGCCCGACTTGTCACAGGAGCAATTTCAAACTGCTCCTGAATTGTCGACTGCCGTGCAAAGCGAATGTCAGGCTTCGGCACAAAAAATTGCAAAACTTAATAATATCGTAGAACTTGAGCAAGAGTTTAAAAATCACGCCGAGTCCTGCCGCGAAGTTTTTTTCGCAATTGAGGACGATTCGCAATTTCGCAAAGAGGGAATGTACGCAGACCTTGCGGTGGATTTAGCTCATCTTGCACTGAAAGAAAACAAAGATAAGGCGCTTGAGATTTTAAAATTTGCGAAATCTCTTAAACCATGGGAATTTTACCTTGGGCCGGTTAGCTGTGATTCACACCACGTCATCGATGCGTATTTGGAATCTATAAATTTACCAAGTGAAAAACTGTGCATCAAACTTTCGGACTACACCGAAAAATTAATTCCCGAACTGCGGGGTAAAAAGTTTAATTTATTAAAAACGATGTTATCTAACGCTGAAGTTGTATGGCTTGGACAGCCAGAATCAGATGTAGGCTGTCCTGAAAAAATCTCTGCGATAATCGATTTAGCGACAAAGCTGTCTTCCGGCAATTTAACCGTTGACCAAACCAAGCAGTCAGAAGCCGATTCGCCAGACTTAGTACTGTCACTAAAAACAGATGGCGACGAAAAGCTAGCCTTAGTATTCCGCCCAGAGAACGAATGTTTGCAAATCAGGTCGCTATTAGTACCTAATTTGGATGTCGTAGAATAACTTTCGAAGCTTACTGAGTGCCGTAAATAATTGAAAACTATGATGTTTTGTTAAACCAACACGACATTTATTTGGTCCCTGTTCTTATTATTTTGCAGATAATACTTTGACCTGCCTGTGCTTTTCCCTTGAGCCCTAGCTAAACTTTATGCTATCACCGTAGTCTTCGTAATTATTAAAAAGGAACCGATAATGAAGCCTAATTTGCATCCAAAAACAAAAACAGTCGTATTTAAAGACATGTCTTGTGATTTCCAATTCTTGGGAACAACAACTTTAGATTCTAAAGAAATGGTAAAATGGGAAGACGGAAAAGAATATCCACTTATCAAAGTTGAGATTTCTTCTGCATCTCATCCATTCTACACAGGCAAGCAACGTATCATGGATACCGAAGGCCGCATTGATCGTTTCAAAAAACGTTATTCTAAGCCTGCAGCTAAGTAATTTAAGAGGTAACTTAAAAATTCAAGCGCTCTTCATTACAGAAGAGTTTCGATTCAAAGCGGCCATTCAAAGCCGCTTTTGTTTTTTAAATGTCCGGCATCGTGTGACATAAGGATTGAAGATATGTTTTCGAAACTAGATCAAGTTGAATCGCGCTACGAAGAAGTGAATATGTCACTTCAACGTCCTGACGTGGCTTCAAACCAAAAAGTCTATCGATCGTTAATGAAAGAACTTTCGGATCTAGAAAAAATCGTTGTCTTGTACCGTGATTTTAAAAAGAAAAATGAAAATTTGAAATCAAGCAAGTTGCTGCTAACTTCCGAATCAGATGCTGACATGAAAGAAATGATTCGCGAAGAAATTAAAGAACTAGAAACAGATTTACCACGCATCGAAGCCGAATTAAAAATTGCGCTTATTCCTAAAGATCCAAATGATGATAAAAATATTCTTCTTGAAATTCGCGCTGGCGCGGGTGGCGATGAGGCTTCGTTATTTGCTGACGAACTTTTTCGCGCTTATGTAAGTTATGGGTCAGAGCTTGGGTGGAAGGCCGAACTGATGTCCTACACTGACGGAAACGTTGGCGGAGCCAAAGAAGTTATCGCTATGATTTCAGGCGAATCTGTTTATTCACGCATGAAATATGAATCCGGTGTGCATCGAGTGCAGCGTGTTCCTAAAACTGAGGCCGCTGGTCGAATTCACACATCAACTATTACTGTAGCTATCATTCCGGAAGCGGAAGTAAATGAAATAAAAATAGACATGAAAGATATTAAGATTGATGTCATGCGGGCCAGTGGCGCCGGTGGTCAGTCAGTTAATAGAACTGAATCTGCAGTTCGACTTCATCATATTCCAACGGGAATATTAGTTCATTGCCAAGAAGGAAAATCGCAAAACTCTAACAAAGAGCGCGCTTTCCAAATCCTAAATATGAAGTTACAGCGCTTAGAAGATGAAAAAGTTTTAAAAGAAGCCTCGGACGCACGCCTGGATCAAATTGGAACGGGCGACCGTTCAGAACGTATTCGCACTTATAATTTTCCGCAAACGCGTATTACTGATCACCGCATTGGCTTAACCATCCACCAGTTGGATCAAGTGATGAGCGGGCAATTAGAATATCTTGTTGATCCATTGATTGCGCATTTTCAAGCTGAAGCACTGAAAAAACAAACCGCGAATTAGGCTATGAAATTAAAAGAAGTACTAGATAAATCGATTCAGTTTTTTAAAGATAAAAAATTAGACTCACCACGATTAGATGCCGAACTTCTTATTGCGCACGCACTTAAACTAGAGCGTATGCAGTTGTACATGAAGTATGAGGCACCATTATCGGACACAGAAGTTACAAACTGCCGGGAAGTAGTTCGACGCCGCAGCCAAGGGGAACCTGTCGCCTACATCACTGGCGACAAAGGCTTTTATGGACTTAACTTTTTCGTTGGACCTGGGGTATTAATTCCACGGCCCGAAACTGAACATTTAGTCGAGCTTGCACTTGATTTTATTAAAGCAAAAAAAGTATCGAACCCGCGCGTTTTAGATTTGGGTGCGGGTAGTGGTTGCGTTGGATTTTCAGTCATTAAGAACATAACTGACGCAACTTTAGTAAGTGTTGAAAAATCAGCTGAAGCGTTCACTTACTTACAAAAAAACTGCGCCGAACTAAATTTAACAGATCGTGCTGAATTGAAACTGACAAGTGCAAATGATTTAAATATATCTGAGCTTGGAAATTTTGACATTATTCTGGCGAATCCACCGTACATTGCGGCGAATGATCCAGCCCTTGAAACTGCCGTAAAAAAGTTTGAACCTAGCGTTGCCTTGTTTGCCGAAAATAGCGGTCTAGAACTTTTGTTTGCATGGACTAAACAGTTTTCAGCTCTTTTAAAATCTCCGGGGCTAATGGCCTTCGAAATGGGCCACTTGCAAGGCCCAGAAATATTGAAACATGTTTTAAGTTTAAATAATTTTAACACTGTTGAAATAGTTAAAGACTTATCAGGACTTGATCGAATCGTTAAAGGTGTTCGATACTAAATACTGTATCAAGATCATGACGAAAGGTTTTTAATTATGGACAGAATGCTTATTCAAAGTGGCTATCAACTTAATGGTACGGTCGAAACAAGCGGCGCAAAAAACGCAGCCCTTCCAATTTTGTTTTCGACCCTGTTGGCTGAAGGTCAGCACACATTTACCAATGTTCCTTTATTAAAAGATATTGAATCCACGGCTGATTTACTTGCAAGCCTTGGCTGCGTTACCAAGCGTGAAGGTCATACATTTTCTGTTCATGTAGAAAAACTAAAGTCAGTCGAAGCCAGTTATGATTTGGTTCGAAAAATGCGCGCTAGTATTTTGTGCTTAGGCCCCATCTTAGCAAAGTACGGAGAGGCCATCGTATCTCTTCCTGGCGGTTGCGCGATCGGGACCCGTCCTATTGATTTGCATTTAGACGCAATGAAGGCCCTAGGGGCCACCATTGAACTTAAGGAAGGCTATGTCTTAGCCAAAGCTAAAAAATTAAAAGGCGCTACAATATTATTTGAAAAGACCACTGTGGGTGGAACCGAAAATTTAATGATGGCAGCAACATTAGCTGAGGGAATTACCACAATCGAAAATGCAGCTAAAGAGCCCGAAATTGTTAATCTGGGTAACTATTTAAACAAAATGGGCGCAAAAGTTTCTGGCCATGGAACAGGTGTCATGCGCATTGAAGGCGTTGAGAAGTTGTCAGCTGCAAATCATGAAATTATGGCGGACCGAATCGAAGCTGGCACTTTACTTATCGCAGGGGCTATAACCGGCGGAGATGTAACTGTAACAAAATGCCGCCCACAAGATCTTGAGGCTTTAGTAAGTAAACTTAAAGAATGCGGATTTAAGATTGATGTTGGTCATGACTCATTACGAGTTCATTCACTTAAAAAATGGGGTGCAAGCGATATTTCTACAGCACCCCACCCGCTATTTCCAACGGATTTGCAGGCGCAGTTTATGGCGTTGATGACTGTGGCAGAAGGCACCAGCATTATTGCAGAAACTGTTTTTGAAAATCGTTTTATGCACGTCACTGAACTTATGCGGCTAGGGGCAGACATTACACCGAAAACGCAAGTTGCTGTTGTCCGCGGTAAACCCGGCGGCCTGACTGCAGCTCCGGTAATGGCTACAGATTTGCGCGCAAGTGCGTCGCTAGTATTAGCGGGCCTTGTTGCAAAAGGTGAAACTCTAGTTGGGCGAATTTATCACTTAGATCGCGGTTACGAAAATTTAGAGGGAAAACTAAGCCAGCTTGGCGCCAAAGTAAAACGAGTCTAAGTAACTCGTTGGGGGAAGAGCGACGTTTTCTGATTTAATTTTATTTATTGGCAATTTATTCGAAGAAAACTTGAGCCTCAGCCTAGGAGGGGCCAAGGCTGAGGCACTAAAACGGAGTGTTGGTTACCCAACAAAGTTTTCCAAAACGGAGTCTAACTTCATCCGGTTAAGAGTCTCAAAGCTATTGTCTGGGAGGGGATCCTGGACTTCTAACTGCTGTGACCCTTTTGCCGAATGATTTAATTTATTCAAAGCAGGGTTTGATTCAAGGCTGATAGCTTGAGCTTTGGCTGAAAAAACCAAAACTGTTATTATATAAGTTGCTATCAACCACTTTATCATACGAACTGCTAAAGCAACTGCTGTGCCAGTTTTTTATCGGCTCAGACGAAAAGCACAGTGTTTTTAAGTGGTTAGAACTTGTTTTCAGTTCCAGATTGGAACTGAAGGTGGTTCCAATCTGTAGACCTTGGTCATGAGTTGGATCCACTTACCTCTATAACGTGCCATAGTGCCGCAGTTCTTTTTATAATAATCAAGAGATGAAACGTGAAGCTGACCGTTGGGTAATAAAATTAGAATCCGAACAAATAAAAGGACCTTACTCAACGGAAGCCGTACGGAAAATGATTGGCTCAGGGGTCTTCACCGGAAATGAAGAAATTTGTACTTATCCTGAAGGCGAATGGAAATCGTTAAATAAACAGCCCGAATTTTACGAAGCGCTACTTGAATCGTTAGAAAATCCGGTCGAAGTCGACTCAAAAAAAGCACAACGTATGGATGCAGAAACAGTGATTCGCGCCCCCAGCAAAGAAACTCCGAAAATACCTGATGTAAATAATGAATTGCAAGACTCATTGAAAAAACTTTTAGAAAATCAAAATCAAGTTGATCAAAACAAAAATTCGACAAATTTAAAAACCCAAAGCAAAAAATTAACCTTGGGGCCGGTTGCCTTAATGTCGCGAAAAGTAAATAGGACGCCGCCGTTGCTGAGCGCAGACATTCACCTTAGTAGCATTAAAGATTTGCAAAAAAAAGAATTGAAAAAGTTTTTCCCTTGGCTTCTAGGCGGCTTAATTGCGGTTTCAATCATTGGTTATTTAATATTACGGCCCGCAAACGAGGCTCGAGCAGGATGGGTACTTTTTGCTCCAAATTTTTCCGCTGACGCTAGTGGTAGCAAAGACAATAAAGAATTAAAGCGTAAAGCGATTAGTTATTTTCAGAATGGCCAAATTGAAGATCTGTTAGCCGCACAGAAAAATTTAGTGGAAGCCGTTGAAGCTTCACCCCGCGATTTAGAGGCAATGGGTTTGTTGTGCATGGCCTACCATCAGCTGTGGCCTTACACTAGACAATCCGTGCAAGATCTAAAAAGCGTACTTACAGTAACGCAAAACATTCGTGGATTGAATCCAATATCAAGTTACTCAGAGTCCTGTCAGGCAACTTATTTAAACGTTAAGGGACAGTTCAAAGAGGCGCGCAGTTTAGTTGAAAAGACTTTAGATAATGTTGTCGAGGAACGATTTAGTTTAGGACCGTTTCTTTATTTGATGAAAGCTGAAATGCTTGAGTACGACCAGAATTTTGTGAATGCAGCTGCATATTATCAGCAGGCGGTGCAATTATGGCCCAAGTGGGTCACTCCGAAAATTGGACTGGCACGAATGCTTTACAAACAAGGCAAGTTTGCTGAAGCTAGATCACAATTTCAAAACATATTCGATCTAAACAAAGAATCTAAGATTGCTCTATATGGATTAGGGCTAGTTGAATTTAAGGGTTTTCAGAATTCTGAAAAAGCAGGTCAGTATTTTTCGACTGGCTTTTCCATGAAACAGACTTTGCCAAAAGTATTCCATGTGGAATCACTTTTAGCTTATGCGCAATTACTACTAGAGAAAAAAGATCGTTCGAAAGCTCTTGAGGTTGCACAACAGGGCTATCAGTTAAACCCAAGCCATCGTGGGCTAAAAGAACTAGTCATCACACTGGGTGGCGATGAAAAAGTCGATAATGCTCAGACCGAAATAATTCTGCTTGGCGATCAGTTTGCCCGCACTACAGATCACCTAGCAGCTGTTGCGCAGTACAAGGCTGCCTTTGAGATCGATCCAGAAAATGCAACAGCGGCACTAAAGGCAGCGAAAAGTTTGTGGGCCTTGAATCAATCTAGAGAGGCAATTAACTGGCTACAAAAATCAATCTCTGCTGATCCAAATCAAATATCTGCGTACGCACTGAAGTCAGATTACGAATCACAAAGATATAACTTTCTTGATGCCGCCAAAACACTACAAGCCGGAGCAAAAAAATCGCCTCGAAATTACGAGATTTTAAAAGGCCAAGCACTGCTGGAATTCAGAAAAAATAATATGCTTGGCGCTATCCAGAACGGTGAAAAAGCATTGAAAACATACGATGCTGATGTTGAATTACTTTCTATTCTGGCACAGTCACATATTGCCATATACATGAAATCATCTGGCACGAAAAAAGAGGATGAGGAACGGAAGCAAAATTCTTTGAAAGAGGCCCAGCGTTATTCTGGAAAAGCTATCGACCTTGAGCCTTCACTGCCTGAAACCCAAATAACGTACGCGAAATTTCTAGCGGCACTTTATGGACCGCTTCGCGGCGAAAATTATCTAAAAAATCTTATAAAAAGTTTTCCCTACACGTCAGACTATCGAACAGCTTTGGCTGAATTTTACTTTCAGGAAGAAAAGTTCGCCGAGGCCTCTGCAGAGTATTTGCAGGTTGTGGAACTTGATTCAAAGAACAAGAGGGCAAACTTTGGTTTAGCGGAAAGCTACCGTGCGATGAGCAAACCTGATTTAGCTCAGCGCTATTATAATGCAACCTCAGCCTTAGATCCTAGTGATGTTGAGCCCCTATTTTCAAATGCCAAGTTGCTTCTAGAAACGGCTAGCGGCAAGGAAGCCAAAGCCAAAATCACGCAGGCGTTGGCTAAGTTCAATGTCGTGAAAGAGATTAACGCCGACTTCCCACGTGTTTCATTTTATTTAGCAAAATGCTACTTGGAACTTGGCGACTTTGAAAAAGCAGTTCAATTGGTAAAAGAGGAAAAAAGAAAAAATCCGAATTTAGCGGACCCATTTCTATTGGCTGCCGAAATATTTTACCGCAAAGAGCATTATGCGGAATGCGCAGCAGAATATTCAATGGCAATAAAACTACGGCCATCAGGAGCTGAATTGTACGTTAAAAGTTCCATTTGCTATCGTAAAAGCGATGCCATTGAAATAGCTGAGGACATGCTGACTATTGCGAAGCAAAAAGAGTCAGGGTATCCTGAAATCTATCGGGAGCAGGGCTATATTTTTGAAAAAAAGGGTATGCCGCAAGAAGCTAGCGATGCATTTGAGAAATATTTAGAGCTTTCTCCTAATGCTTCGTATCGGAACATGGTTCAAAACAAAATTCGTAAGTAAAGGTCAGGGAATAAATAATGGGCATAACAGATAATCTGAAATCAATGGCTTCAAACCTTCAGCAGGGGGCACGAAACTCGTCGGTCACTTTAAGTCAGAAGATACAGCGGCTTATATCGGGTTTATTTGTCGCGCTGATACTTTCATTAATTATTCAAGAAATGATGCAAAGTGGGACCCTTATGCTGGTATTTTTCATTTTGCTATTAACTAGCGTTGTGTACCTGTTCTTAGCTAGATTTAATATATTGCAAATTTTGATTTTTGATCTGATTTGTGTTCTTATAGTGTCCTTAATGAGACTTTACATTATGGTCGCTCCGTAGTTTAAAAAAGTCTTCTTGCTGAATTATCAGGAGTTCCTATGATTGACATTAAGATGTTAGAAAAAAAATCTGACACTGGACAAAGTTATTACGATGACTACAAGCAAAGCCTAATTAATCGTTCAGCCAACACGGCTGTACTGGATCAAATTATGGAACTAAACATCAAGCGTAAAGAAATGATGACCGAATCCGAAACTGCAAAGGCTCATCAGAACCGACTTAGCGGTGAAGTTGGCAAATTGAAGCGTGAAGGCAAAGACGCGGCCGCTATACTATCTGAATTAGAAACCCTAAAATTAAAAGTGAAAGAGCTTGAAGGAAAATCTACAGAAATCGATGCGCAAGTTCAGCATCTTTTGCTAACAATTCCAAACAAACCACATGCAAGTGTACCGGTTGGCGCTTCTGAAAAAGATAACAAAGTAGTTAAAACTTTTGGCGAAATTCGAAAGTTTGAGTTTAAAGCAAAAGAGCATTTTGAAATTGGAGAAAAATTAAATATAATTGATTTTGATCGCGCTGGGAAAACTACGGGCACACGATTCTCTTTTTTAAAAGGTGCTGCGGCGCAAATGGAGCGCGCGCTGATCCAATTAATGATGGATGTGCATTCGACCCAACATGGTTATACAGAAATGATTCCTCCGTTTATTGTGAATACAAAAAGTCTAACGGGTACGGGTCAGTTTCCTAAATTTAAGGATGATGTATTTCATTTGGAAAATACTGATTATTACTTAATTCCCACGGCCGAAGTGCCCGTTACAAATTATTACAGCGATGAAACGCTTTCAGAAGATCAGCTTCCAATTTCTTACTGCGCGTATTCACCTTGCTTTCGCTCTGAGGCTGGCAGCTATGGAAAAGATACTAAGGGTCTAATTCGACAACATCAGTTTAATAAAATTGAGCTGATGACTTTTTGTCACCCTCAAAAGTCTTACGAGGCGCATGAGCAATTAACTAATCACGCGGAAAAAATATTAACCTTGCTAGAGCTTCCGTACCGCAAAATGCTTCTGTGTACCGCCGACATGGGCTTTGGCGCTTCAAAAACCTATGATCTTGAGGTCTGGCTACCAGGACAAAATGCGTACCGTGAAATAAGCTCGTGTTCTAATTTCGAAGATTTTCAAGCGCGTCGCGCTAGTATTCGGTTTAAACCAAAAGATGGTGGTAAGCCACAGTTTGTACATACACTAAACGGCAGTGGACTTGCGGTTGGTAGGACGGTTGTAGCTATTTTGGAAAACTATCAGAATGAAGATGGCGGTGTGACTATACCAAAAGCTTTACAACCGTACATGGGTCAGAAAACGGTAATTAAGTAATTACGTACCGTGGTTTATTAACCCACGGGTGAAAATCACCAAGTATAAATTTGACTTAGGGTGAAAATCACCACATACTAAATTATGATAAAATCCACGAACCTCACTCGCTACCTTGCGCCCTTTGTGAAAGAGGATCTTTTAAAGAAGATGGTTTTCATCGGTGGACCCAGGCAGGTAGGCAAGACCACTTTGTCCAAAAGTCTGGTGAAGCAGTTTACTTATCTTAATTGGGACGAATCCAGCCACCGCGAGATGATCTTAAAAAACCAATTGCCACCGAAGGGATTGGTTATTCTAGATGAACTTCATAAATACAGACTTTGGCGCAATTGGATAAAAGGTAAATTCGACACTTTAAATCAGTCACATCAGTTTTTAGTAACAGGCAGCGCACGATTAGATCTGTATCGTTTTTCTGGCGATTCGCTTCAGGGCCGCTATTTTTACTTTCGCCTGCATCCCTTATCTGTTGGTGAATTGGGAATTAATAATAAATCAGACTTTATGGACCTACTTAAATTAAGTGGATTTCCAGAGCCTTTTTTTTCAGGAAACATAAAAGATCGCAATCGCTGGGCCCGCGATTACCGGACTCGATTTTTAAGTGAAGATTTGACCAGCATTGAGCGTGTTGATGATCTTGGTTCGCTCGAGCTTTTAATGCTTCGACTTCCTGATTTAGTAGGTAGCCCTTTATCGATTAACTCACTTCGCGAAGATTTACAAAAAAGTCATAAAACGATTACCCGGTGGCTAGAAATCTTTGAACGACTTTATGGTTTGTTCCGGGTCAGTCCATTTGGTAGCACAAAAATAAAAGCCGTCAAAAAAGAACAAAAGCACTACCACTACGATTGGGCTTTGTGTCCCGACGAAGCGCAAAAATTGGAAAACCTTGTAGCATGCCATCTATTAAAATGGATTCACTTCAAACAAGATACCGAGGCCTTAAGCCTTGAGCTACGATACTTTCGTGATTCGAACGGACGGGAAGTAGATTTTGTTGTTACTGAAAACAATAAGCCAACAATGCTAATTGAAGTAAAATCAAGTTCGAAGGAAATTAGCAAATCGTTGAATTATTTGAAAAATAAATTTCCGCAAGCGAAGGCATATCAAGTTCACATGGATGAAAAGTCAGATTACGTTACCGACGGCGTGCGCTGCATGCCTGTGTGGATTTTTCTTAAGGACTTTATTTAAGAATCGACACCTTTATTGAATGCGCGCTTCAAATACTTGTAGAATAAACCTTCATCGTGCATGTAAGTTTTAACAGTACTTTTTGCAGTCGCCAGAGTAAGAGCTGTGGCCTCATTCCACAAGTCCTCATACAAGACTGAAGTGGCGCCTATTGCTAGTGATGGAAAAGCGCCGTCATCGACTTCGCCGTAAGCTACAATGTAAAACTGCGAAAACAATTCTTTCATCGCGCGGTTGTAAGTGGCTTGATTATCTTTTCCCTGCAGTTCAGTCCTTTTTTTTAATTGTTTAGTTGATAACGGAGAATCACTTTCCAAAGTATCAAGTATTTCTTTAGCGGGGCTAGAAAGCCGAACTTCTGTGTGCACTTCTTTTTGCGCTAAACTTAATAGTGCCACAAACAACTCTCGCGAAAAAAATGTGGCACGCCCTTGATACCATTTTGAGTAAACCACTTGGCGGCAATCAGAAAGCTTTTTCATTAAGTACCAAAGATTACTAACGCGTGAATCTCCATCCTCATCCCATTCCCATCTTAGTTTGGACTTTGGAAAAAATTCGGACCACAAAGATTTGGGTTCTTTTTTATTGTTATTTGGAAACACCAGCAGTGCCCCGTGTGCATTAATCTTTGATATAGCCGTTTTTTGGTTCATAATGAAATTAAAGTACAGTTTAAGCCAGAATTTCAAACTTAAAATTGCTTGGTTGTATTAATTGAATTCGGCAAGATTAACATATATCGCTTTCAATTACGACATATAGACTATACATATATAGACAAATAAACATTAAAGTCTATCTTTAAATAGACGATAAGGTATGGTAAGTCTATCTAAATGGAGACCATTATATATGAAAAAAAACAGACGTTTAAGGCGAACTCAACTAGATCGTTCTTTTATACAGCTAAAAACTCTTAACCTAAAAACTCCTAAAAAGGGATGGATCAAGGAAGTTCGTGAATCCCTTGGAATGTCTATGAAAGACTTAGCCGATCGATTAGGGACGATCAAACAGCGTATTGAAAGAATTGAAAAAGATGAAGTCGCATCAAAAGTATCACTCGAGACAATGAAAAAAACGGCTGAGGCTATGAACTGCGATTTCATTTATTTTGTTGTACCTAAAAATAGCCTTGAAGAAACTTTAAAGGATCAAGGACTGAAAGCGGCCCAAAAAATTTTGAAGCAAGTCGGAAAAACAATGGCCCTTGAAGCTCAAACCACATCAACTCTTTCACAAAAAAAACTTGTAGAAAATTTAGCACAAGAAATGCTTTTAAACGAGGATCGTAAAATCTGGAAAGAAAAATGAAAATTAAAGATATTCCAGGTGCCACACCATTAGATGAAGAACTATTGCGTGGACTTATCCCGAATTTAACAACACAGGGTGAACTCAATGAATTCGAAGCTAAGAATATTGCTGATGCAATCGGGTGGGCGTCAAGCAGTCGTAAATTAAAACATGATCTGCTCGCTGTTAGCGGCCTTATTATGCTGCATAAAAAAATGTTC
>JANPNP010000269.1:0-1550 GCA_031427535.1 Bdellovibrionales bacterium
CAATGAAGCGACCGTCGCGCGGGCTCCGGTTGTCGGCCACGACGAGGCGATAATATGGGCGCTTCTTGGAGCCGCCACGGGCCAGACGAATTGCGAGCATTTTACGTACCCTATATGCTGCAAAGTTTCAGAGTATGGATAAATGGGTTAAAATAATTCGCCGGTAATTTCTTAAGAATTTAAATTAGAATAAGCAGCAATTGGTACGCGCAGCATAAACTTGGAAAGTTGCACGTTTCTGAGCTAGCCCAAAATTTATTTGAATGAACCAATAAACCTTGAGCAGTGGTTAACTGAACGGCATTAGTAGTTGACGCTGTCGATGTTTTTTACACTTCAGAATTAATTACTGTGCTGAATTTAATAGTTCGCTAACGGCGCATGAATGACATAGGTTCACGCCTTAACTTAAAGCGGGGGCTTTGTGATCAAATTTCTAGTATCGGCAGTACTTTCTTCAACCTTAATTATTTCATGTGCTAAAAAAGAAAGTGATGCGGTGATTGATGAACCGCTTGATCTTTCGTGTCGCCCTGAATCCAGTTTACTTGCTTCTGGCATTGTTGGTGGCACGCGGGTTTTCCAAAATGATAAGGATGATTCAACAGTAGCTTTAATTTTGTATAAGGTCGCGAACGATGTAACAGGCGTTTGCACAGGAGCCATGGTAGCACCGAGAGTTATGTTGACAGCCGCTCATTGTGTTCCAGTGGCAGCAAAGAATACGCACATCGTATTCTACTCGTCAATTTCCTGTGAAAGTGGTTACAAGCCGGAACTCCACGCCCAAAATGTAGAAAAAATAGTTGTGCATGAAGACTATACTCCGATTATAGATGGCACAGAAGAAAGTGCCAACGACATAGCGATAATAATCTTAAAAGAGAGGGCTCCATCAAACTATCCAATCTACAGCATCGCTAATCCTGCCGAAGTTGAAGATAGCAAATTGTTTTTTTATGGTTACGGAGTTGTAGGCTCTCATAAAAACGGTGCTCGGGTGTTACGTAAAACCAGTTTTTCAAAAGATGATTATAGGATTAGCGAACAAAACAAAAAAGTTAGAGTTTTACAAAATGATGGCAAAGGAATTTGCTACGGTGATTCTGGCGGCCCTGGTTTAGTCAATGTAAAGGGTGAGTCGCAAATTTTAGGTGTGAATTCGTTTGTCAGCGGGTCCGAAAGTGACATGTGCAACGGAACATCTACTCTGGCTTTGGCTCAATCCTACAAAAGTTGGATTCAAAATATCATCAATCAGAATAAATAATTAAGTCTTATTGATCTCTTCTTTAAGTTCTTTGCCGACCTTAAAGAAGGGTAATTTTTTTTCATCGACGGCGATTACTTCACCTGTTCTAGGGTTGCGACCTTTATAAGAGTCATACTTGCGATTTACAAATGATCCGAATCCACGAATTTCGATACGATCATCTTTCATAAGCGCTTCAACCATAGTATCAAAAATTGTATTCACGACGGCCTCGGCCTTTACGCGTGTGATACTTGCCTTTTCTGAAACCAGATTAATTAAGTCCGCTTTGGTCATT
>JANPNP010000270.1:0-3385 GCA_031427535.1 Bdellovibrionales bacterium
TCTTTAATTTATTCAATTTCCGATTGTGCCTTAATCAGCTTTTACAACTATTTTATCCGGCGGCAAGATTTTTCTTTTTTGCGATCTAGTAAATCAATTGCGAAGGCTATAGTGTCGTCATTACCTGCACTGGCGTTTGCAAGCGCTATTTTTGGAGCATTATACTTTTTCTACACGAAAGATCCCGATAAGATTTTCTATTTTTTACTATGCCATCTTTTAGCCGGCATTAGCGGAGTTATCTTAGTATTCATTCTTTTTTGTTTTATCAGTCGCAGCACGCAAATTGTTAAATCTACTAGGGTGACAAGTATTCTTATTTTTTGTTTTTTTTCTATCATGATCATGTATTTTTATCTTCCTAGCACAGCATTAACACTTGTCTATTATTTGCTGGCAATATCATTTTTAACCCTATTTGCAGGAAATAGCCTAGGACAAGCAGGAGCGGTATTTTCTACTTTAGGAATTGCTGTTGTGACGTTTGATCAATTGCATAAAGTAGCAAACCTAGAACTTCTGATTTTTTCGTCATTGGCATTATTTTTTAATTTATTAACTGCGCAGATTTACGAAATTTCAGTGCACTTAAAAGCAAACGAAGCGCATTGGAAAAATGAGACTGAAAAACTAAAAAGACTGCAGAATAGTTTTTTGGCCAACATGAGTCATGAACTAAGAACGCCACTTACCGCTATTATGGGTTACACAGACATTCTTATAAGTCGCCATTTAGAGGAAAATGGATCCAGTGATGTTCCTGTTGAGCTTTCAGTCATGAAAAAAAGTGAAGACAACTTGCTAGAAGCATTAAACTCTATTTTTGATTTTTCCAGAGTTCTATTAAGTGAAAAAATTTTGGCTCAAGATGAAATTTCTGTGGCTAAATTCTTTAATGATGTCTGCGCTCCGTTTCAACTGCATGCAAAAAGCAAAAAGTTATTTTTACGACTTAGTATCCAAGGATCAGTTCCAGATTTAATAAAGTCAGATAAGATTGCAATAAAGCAAATTGTTATCCATCTTTTAGCAAATGCTATAAAGTTCACTCAGCATGGTGGGATTACATTAAAGGTTGATTTTCTGCTAATTGGTTTAAATGCAAAGTTACATTTTTCTATTGAGGACACGGGCATTGGTATTGCTCATGAAAAAATTCAAGGACTGTTTACTGCATTTTTTCAAGAAGAGTCTTCAATGTCTAGACGATTCGGAGGATTAGGGTTGGGATTAGCATTTTGCTCAAAACTTATAAATATGCTTGGTGGTACTATAAGCGTGAAAAGCCAAAAAAACCGGGGAACTCGTTTTGATGTAGAAATTCCTGTCATCGTGACTTCAAAAATAGAAACAACTTTAAATCAGGTTGATATTTCTAAGCACGATAGCCCAGTACTGAATTCAGCCCAAAAGAAAGTACTTATAGTGGATGATACTGCTGACAATGCAATTTTGATGTCCTACTTTTTAAAGCAACAGGACATGGAAGTTGAATGTGTTGAAAATGGAAAATTAGCTGTAGACATGATTTTTGAGAAAAAAAATGTGTTTGATTTAGTTCTTATGGATATGCAAATGCCCGTCATGGATGGTTATCAAGCGACAAAAATTTTGCGACAACGCGGATTCAAAATTCCGATTATTGCGGTTACGGCACATTGTGCCGAGGGTGAAAAAGAAAAATGCCTCACTTCTGGCTGCACTGATTACATATCAAAACCACTTACAAAGAAAACTTTCATTGAAAAAGTAAGCGCTGCACTAATAGTATAAGAGGTTGGACCGCCTACGACGACTACAAGTTCGAAGCACCCGTTTTCTCTTGCTGCTGTAAAATTCATCACAGCACGCCGTCTTTTGATGTTAGGCTGGTTAAATTCATGGTCAGATCATTCGGAATTAAAAAAATACTTTAAAAGTGCACGTAAACACTAAGCTGCCTGCTGCTAGAAAGCAAGCTGGCAGCCTTTAGTTTAACTATTCAGTCACACTCGGTCCTAGTATTTACTTAGATCTTGTTCAACTGCATTTTCGAAACTGTGGCAGTCGGATCCTACAAAAACCACTGTTTGCTGGTCTCCGGTTTTTTCTGCATCAAACTTGAGTCTGAATTTTTAATGAGGCAGTTTCCAGCCTGGCGGAACTTAGCCGTAGGATCACGTCATGAAAACTATATTAAGCAAATATAGAATAACAAAAAAAATAGCTCTTATGATTTAGTTACTAACAACCATACAAGATTTGGCTTAGATTTAGGATGTAGGAAGTATTATTCGTATATTTTGATGGTACAAAATAATGGAAGTTTAGGAGGAATATTATGAATCACTTGCCACAGATGATAATTGACCTGGCGATAATTCTTTGCGCTGCTGCGGCCAGTATTCTTGTTTTCAGCAAGCTTCGTCAACCAATTGTGCTGGGTTACCTCATCGCGGGTTTTGCTGTTGGTCCACATTTTCCGCTCTGGCCGACAGTTATAGATAAGCAAGGCGTTTCTCTTTGGGCCGAAATCGGTGTTATTTTTCTTCTTTTCAGCCTTGGCCTTGAATTCAGTTTTAAAAAGTTGGCAAAGGTCGGGAAAAGCGCCTTCATTGCTGCGACCTTCGAAATCTTAACAATGAGTGCACTTGGATATTTTTTGGGCCAAGCTCTTGGTTGGACAGCTATGGATAGCATCTATTTGGGTGCGATTCTATCTATGTCCTCGACAACAATTATCATCAGGGCTTTGGGCGAAACCGGTTTAAAAGGAAAAGCTTTTGCGAACTTAGTTTTTGGAATTCTTATTGTTGAAGATTTGATGGCTATTTTGATTATGGTTATTCTTACCGCGATAAGTTCGCCCGGTACAATTTCGGGATCGACCATCGCCTTACTCTCAACTCGACTGGTCTTTTTCTTGGTAATTTGGTTTGCCGTCGGAATCTACGTTGTGCCAACACTTCTTAAACGTGTCCGAAAATATTTAAGTAATGAAATCATGCTGATCGTATCCATCGGTCTTTGCTTTATGATGGTGGTGTTAGCGACGAAGGCGAACTTTTCTGCAGCAATTGGCGCTTTTATCATGGGCTCAATCTTAGCTGAAACCGAAGAAGGCCAACGTATCGAACTTCTCCTGGGATCTGTGAAAGATCTTTTTGCGGCCGTATTCTTTGTTTCAGTTGGTATGATGATTGACCCAGGAATTCTAAAGGAACACTTCTGGGTTGTCATCGCTATCACCCTTTTAACGATTGTAGGAAAGCTTTTTGGTTCGGGATTCGGGGCGGTTTTATCTGGAAGAAGCCTCAAGCACTCGACTCAAGCGGGAATGAGCCTTGCGCAGATCGGAGAGTTCTCATTCATCATTGCCACTCTTGGATTAAGTTTAAACGTCATC
>JANPNP010000271.1:0-2610 GCA_031427535.1 Bdellovibrionales bacterium
GTCATTGGACGCGAAGCGGCGGGCGTGGTTGAAGCCGTCGGGGGTGCCGTGACCGATCTCAAGATCGGTGATCGCGTCGCGTATGCGGCCACACCGATCGGCTCGTACTCGGAAGCGCGCCTGATGGCGGCTGATCGTGTGGTGAAAATCCCCGCCGGCGTCACCGATCAGCAGGCCGAATTGATCAAGCGCTGGCTTTTCGATTAAAAATCTTTTAGCAGCAACACAGCTTTGGCCATTATTGATCATTCGCGATTGCGCGCAAATTTTAGCTGCATGGGCTAAGTCGGCATTTGCATATACGACATAGGCATCACAACCGCCAAGCTCGAGAACGCTTTTTTTCAAATTTTCACCGGCAATTTTTGCAATGGCCCGCCCTGCCTTGGTGCTACCTGTTAATGTTACCCCCCGAACGCGCGGATCCCGAATTACCAGTGCTGCTTGATCATGATTAATGGTCAAATTAAAAAGTAAATTCTTTGATACACCATTGAATATTTCTTGTAAAAACTGTGCGGTGCCGGCGGTCACTTTGGAATGCTTTAATAAAATAGGATTACCAATACCAACTGCTGGCGCAGCAAAGCGCACCAACTGCCACAATGGAAAATTCCAGGGCATCACGCTTAATATTGGTCCGATCGCATCTTTGACAATTTTCGATTTTTTGTAATCAGATGGCACGTCTTGCGAGGCTAGAAAGCCTTCTAAATTTTGCGAAAAATAATCAAAAGCTAAAGCGCATTTTTCCACTTCGGCGAAAGAATCTTTCAGTGGCTTACCCATCTCTGAGCTAACGTGTGCAGCTAAGGTCTGACTTTGCTGGCGAAAAGATTTGGCCAAGTCACTTAACATCTGTGCTCGTAAATTTACCGATAGATTTGCACTTGTATAACTTTTAAATGCGGACGCAATTGTTTTATCTATTTCAGTATCGGTCATTAACGAATAATTTTTTAAGACTTCGCCTGTTGCTGGATTTACGGTGTTAAACATGGCGCCACCAGTGGATATATCGATAAAATAAACTTTCCCCGATGCGCAGCCATTAGGATTTTCGCGTTTAAGAATTTCCAGGCTGTTTTTAAGGCAGATCCGTCGGCAGGGTACATGCTTGTTAAATGTTTACCAAAAGTCTTCATAAAGTAGACACTAACTTGACTGCAGTCCTAAGTCCACAGGCCTGCGGCCATGCAATTGTTTAAGGATTTACAATAATTTGTAGTTTCTCGCTTAAATTATTAACAAAATAAACTTCAGTTAATAGCTACAAAATCAATCTTCAATACATTGCCATATGGATATGCTATCACTAACTAAGTTGTCTTTCAGGAGTCTTTTTGTTAGGTATTTCAAAAAATTCTTACTTTTTAAATGAAAAAAAAATTGCTGGAGCACTTTTTGCTCTTATTTTTTTGGCATTATCTTTAGGCTCGGTATCGTTTTTATCTTTAAAAAATATCACTGCTAGATCTGACCGCGTGGTTAATGATTCTTCGGAACGCATAAAAAACATTGAAACCATGCGTTTTGCTGCAGAAAAGAAAATGTCCCATGGAAGCGAATATTTATTACTTCGTGATCACCGAATTGTAGAACCCCTAGGACAAGCAGATCAGGATTTTGTAGATGCGCTTGATTTTTTAGATCAAAGCATCACATCAATGACTGGTCACGACTATTTGAAAAACATTCGCAATCTAAATGACCAGCACCGCGAAGTCCTTCGCGAAATTTTAATAATGAAAGAAAAAGGGGAATCCAACAACCGCATTGCAAAAGCCTTCGCCACCGAGCTTTTACCACTACGACAAGACTTAGAAAATAAGTTGGACGATTTTAAAACTTTCGAGCAGCAATTAATTAATGAAATGAAGCGCAAAGCCAAACAGGACGCGGCTTCTGCCGGCATCATTGGTTCTTTCTGACCGTTGTACAAAAAAGCCCTTGCCAGAAAAAGTGCAAACTTATTTTCGTCACGAAAAAGTTCTCGACTTTTTTTTAACAACTGAATCACTTGTTCGGTTTTTGCATTTTTATAAAGAAAGTCCTGCAACTCATAAATCGTACCTTCCGACTTTGCCGCAATGTCAATGAGTTGATTCATCTCTTTTTGAGATTCGTCAATTCGTCCAGTCATTTCGAGCAAGTTGGCATAGTCAGCTCGATAGGTTATGATTGCCTCATTGCTTTTGATTTGGCGTTTCAGAAATTTTTCTGCTTCGTCAAAATCTTTGAGTTTGAGCAAACACTGCAAATAGTTTTGGTGAACCAAAGTCGCATTGGATTTTTTGTCTTTCACAATTTTTTGAAAGATATCTTTTGCCTTTTCGTATTCACCTTGTTTGAAATACTCATTTGCCAATTCAATATCTTGTGAGTGGGCAATCGTTCCCAACATCAATATCACAAATAGTATTAAATACCGTTTCATAATTTTATAAAAAAAAGAATAATATATATTTTAATTATTGTTATTCATTATTAAGCCTGTGGAAAAGTGAATAACTTTTATCTGTTGAAAACTCAGGAATTATAATGTATATAACTAAGTAGTTTTTCCACAGTTTTATTTTACTATTCCACAGTTATTTTATTGATAATCAA
>JANPNP010000272.1:0-7115 GCA_031427535.1 Bdellovibrionales bacterium
AATTATAACAACATCGCTAGATGTCACTTCATTCAGCGGCTTCTGTGCGCGGGCCTTTCGCAGCGGCGTGACCAAGCTAAACGTACGTTTCCAATAGTTTTCAGCAGGCGCCAAGTTGACTAACAGTTCGCCGTTTGGACTTACCGGAATTGGGTTTGAGTTCGTGTAAAGAATGCCGTCCTTGGTTGTAAGTTTGCCAAGTAGGTTCAAGCCCCAAAATGGCATGATACGAAGTTCTCCGGCCTTAATTAGTGGCTTGATGTAACCGAAGCCTTCGTAGTTGGTGTGACCTACTTGACTAAAGGCGTCTCGCAACGTGGGTTCAGGTCCATAAAAGTACCCTGAATCCCATTTTAACCAAGGAAGCGATTTGGAATCTAAATCTGAATCGATTTCTGTAATTTCATCGAAACCTGTAATTCGATTCGGTACAAAAAATGAACCCGCAGCAATTGGCCTGGTCTTTTTGACTTGCTCGACAAAAAGCCGTTTAATTTTAGGATCTCGACTTAGCGGTATTGGAAGTGACGTATCAATGAAAATAGCACGAGGTTTGGCTTTTGCCAGGGCTTTAAATAACGAAATCCATTCTTCGGCAGGAATGGCCGCCACACCCAGATCGGCCATCGTTCTATGATCTGCCGCAAAAATTTTAATACGTGGATCCAACTGCGGAGACATGCCTATGTAGCTACGAATGCTGAAAACAAGAGGATGAATAATTCGGTTATAAACAAAGGTATTTGCACCTAACATGAAGGCCACAGCCAAGACCACATAGCAGGACAGCATTAAATAAAAAGCCTTTTTTAAATTAATGTTTGGAGCGGTATACCAATTTCTAGTCGACGCCTTTTTTTCGAACTGTGGGGCCATGTTGTCATTGAACATGATATCTTAACCTGGTCGCAAGGGAATTTTAATGACGGCGCCTTTAATACTCGACCACCACAGCTGCGGCTAACAGGAGCTGAAAACTTTATCAACGGTATTTGCAACGACGAAATCATTGTCGATCTTTGCAAAGCCCAGAGTGCCTGCACAATCAAACAGTCTTTTAACTTCCGCAATTAGCTTAAAAAAATTGAAGAAGGCGTCTTTGCCCCGAAGTTCTTTACTCCCCGGAGAGGCCAGTCTTTTTTGCGTTTTTGAGTCTTCCAATGGATATAACCGGGCCTAGTAACTGCATCTTCTTTGTCGTAACCAATAACAGGAGAATCCATGAAAAATTTAATTATCGCGTTTTTAATCACTATGACCTCACAGCTGGTATTAGCAAATCGCACAGTTATCTGCGAAAACCAAAGTAGCAAAGGCGTCATGGCTGAAATTCTTTTTGAAACTACCAACTGTTCAGAGCTCATGTCCGAAATCGCAATTAGCTATGACGGCGGATAAGATAAAATTCCGCTTCGACAAGGTACTTTTAATGAAAATGATGTTGCTAATTTACCGTTATTTAAAAATAGTGACCTTTTGCAAAATCTAGTAAAAGAAAATATCAGCACGTATGACACTATTAATTTAAAATTTGCCGCTTCTGATTCAAAAACTGCAGAAGAAATTCTAGAAAGTATCGCTGATGACTTAGCTGGCGTTGTTTTCGTTGAAGGAATTAAAGATGGTAAGCTTTCTGGCGCAGCGTTAGTTGCTGGCTAGGCTGGCATTTACACAAACTGCAAAAACAAATAAAACCTAAAGCACCAGTTGAATTAAAAAACCGCGCCCAAACAGCGTGGTTTTTTTTTAAAAATTATTACTTCGTACCAAAAATCACTTTATCGATAGAAAATTTTCCTGGACCCATAACTAAAAACAAAATGGAAATGCCAAAATAGACCAATGCAAGCTCGTATGACGGTCCGCCCATACCAACAAAAGGGTCACCTTTTATTACAGCATGAAGCAAAGTTGCTACAAGCATTGTAATAACTAAACCAATTGAAGCCACACGAAATAACAGACCTAAAACTAAAGCAATGCCGCCACCAAATTCAGAAAGTGCTGCCAAGAATTGAAGAATTCCAGGCACTGCCGCATCCGGACCCATCCAACCAAATGGATTTTGAATTTTACCCCAACCGTGAAGAATCATGGCAACCCCCACAATAATTCTAATAATTAGCAAAGCGGCGGCCTGCAAATCAGAATAAGACTGAACTTGCATGAAACTTTTTAATTTAGTGACCATTTAAAAACCCTTTCGTTGTTGTTGATTTCCCGATCGTAGACGCCGGTATGTCATATGTCATACACAACCGGACTGTGGTCCAGTTGGAAATGCCTGCTGCTGATGAGAGTATATGACTATATATGAAGATGTTTATCTTTTTCGTTTTATTTTTATTATTTTCAACTAGTTTTGCTGACAAAATTTGTTATAAAAACAAAGCCGAAAATCTAGCACTAGTAAAGGAATCTTCTCTACCTAAAATACTGCAAAAAGACTCCGTCTATTTTATCGGAAGCAATATTTTAGGAGTTAAAGCAGCCGGATCTGTTGAGTTTTTCGAAGATATGATTCGTTTTGCTATTAGTACAAACGCTCCTTTTGATATACTAAAAAATCCACAGGTAAGGATGATCTGTGTTGAAAAAAATGTGGCAACTCTTACATTTATAAACCACCCACGGGACAGTAAAGGCAAAAAGGAGGATTCGCCAGATACGACGTTTGCATTGAAAATCGTCGACGATGAAACTATCGTAGTATTAAATTCATTTTCAATGAAATCCGTTACAGAATCTGCATACAAGACATTTTTAGAAAAAATTCCTGCAAAGTCAGAAACTAAGTCGAGCCCTGCGGCGGCTGAGGCACTGCGATGAAATGCCTGTTAACACTTTTACTTATAATTTCAGTTCAGTCAGCTTTTGCTGAAAACAGTCGGCCGAAGTCGCCTACACATTTAAAATCAAGCCACGAAATTGTATTCTACGACAAAAAGGATTTAGGTTTTGCCAAAGTTGGCAACATAAAACAGTACGCTGGAATTATCGAAAAATTGGATGAGACCAAAGTTTCATTGCAGCAAGCAGATCTTTACTTATTCCCACAAGAGCAAAAAACAACCATGACAGTGCGACTTTGTAATCGGTACGCAGATAAAATTTTTGGCCCGTCAGAAAGTAGAACCTTAAAGTTGAACAATACGTTAAAGTTGTTTTCAACACGAATTGGCAACGCCTGCGAGTTCCGATTAATTGATTCCTACACGCAATCGAAATTGCCACATAATTATGTGATTATAGGATTTATACATGCGCAGTTAACTGCATTAGTTTGGACACTAGAAAATCCGATATCTGTTGAAAGTGCTGAAAAAATGAAAAACTTTTGGAAAACCCTGAAGTAATTTTGCCCTTTGTGCCCCGGCTTTGAATTTAATACGAAATCTATTCGAAAAGGCAGCTGCAATATATCTGCACAAACCCAAAAGCAAATAGCGACCTTAAAGATACCTGTTCATCAAGGCATTCTTAGATCCTTAATATACAAGCCAAAACAGAAAATGTTGCAAATTCAATTTGAAAAACAAAAAATCTTAAATGTTCATTTGGCCTATGTCGAACTTGGTTTGCTACCGACATACACAACCGGTTATTCGCAAAAAATTAAAGTTCGATATTGCGAAATTCGTTCGCTTCTTCGTCACATTCAAGTAGTTGTCCGGATTCTAAATCAAAATAAATTCCCATTATAGCTAGGCCACGTTCGCGGACAGCTGTTTCGACAAAGGGAAAGGTCCGAAGGTTTTTTAACGATGTTATGATCGATTCCAATTCGCCGTGGCGACAAAGGGAATCTTCAGATTCCCCGGCGTACTTTTTTAGAACGCGAACTTTAGCCTCCTGAGCAATACGCATCCATTGCTCGACAAACCCGTTTGGCTGACCCTGATGATTTAGCATCAGGGCACGAATGCCGCCACATTGTCTGTGGCCTAAAATAATAACATTTTCAACGGCAAGATTGACGACAGCAAATTCAATTGCCGCACTAATACCGTGCACTCCGCCACCTTTTTCATAGGGCGGCACTAAGTTAGCTACATTTCGCACGATGAAAAGCTCGCCGGGTGATGCCGACGTAATGATGGCGGGATCCACCCGTGAATCGCTACAGCCAATAATTAATGTCTTTGGGGACTGACCCGTTCCAAGGCGCTGATACAATGGATGCTCGTTGGCGAAATACTTATCACGGAATTTGCGAAAACCAGCCATCAACCTTAGTATTTCTTTTTTGCTCATTTTTATTTCATACCCTAGATCATAAGAATAATGAAATGGTATCACTTTGTGTCGTAAGACATACTTGGAACGCCCAGTGGACAAAATCGATAACTGGTACCATAACGATTAAGCGCCTTTTAACACGGTATAAATGAAAGACTGATCTATGGGAAAGCCAGCAACTCAGCGTACAAATCATGAAAAAGTTGCCTTGCTTGTTCTTGGCAATCAGCTTTTCGATCCGAAGTACCTGAAGGACCTTAAAATATCCGGCGTTTTTATAAGGGAAGACTTTGAACTTTGTACCTATTTTAAATTTCATCAACAAAAAATAATTTTTTATGAAACTGAAGATAAGTTTTTTGAAAAAAGAATCACCGCTGCGTTGTTAAATACAGATATAAACTTCGAAATACTACCCAGCCCCATGTTTTTAACGACGCGCGAACAATTTAAAACGTATTTAGGTAAATCAAAACGTCCCTTCATGAAAACGTTCTACGAATCACAACGCAAGCGACTAAATATCATGATAGATGCCGACGGAAAACCAACCGGCGGTCAATGGCGCTTTGATGAAGAAAATCGAAAGCCCTTACCAAAAACAGTTCATCCACCTGAAGTTGCAAAGGTTAAAGAATCCACCTTTGTAAGGTCCGCAACAGCGGATTGTCTGAAATACTTTTCTAACCACCCTGGCGAAGCCGATCAATTCTGGCTTCCCGTTGACCGCGACGGTGCAAATCAATGGCTAAATAAATTTTTAGACGAGCGTTTAGCATTTTTTGGACCGTACGAAGATGCGCTGACAGATCGCTCTGATTTTGTATTTCATTCGGCGCTAACACCGGATGATGTGGTTCGTTCAATTTTAACTACAGGCACAAAGAAAAAAATTAATATCACTTCAATCGAGGGATTCGTTCGCCAGGTCATCGGCTGGCGTGAATTTATTCGTGGAATCTATCAATCATTTAGTGAAAAGCAGGACAGCACAAATTTTTTCAATCACAAACGAAAGTTAACTGATGCTTGGTATGACGGTTCGACCGGAATAGAGCCCTTAGATCAAGTGATTCGTAAAGTAAACAAATTGGGCTATGCCCACCACATAGAACGATTGATGGTCGTAAGTAACCTGATGCTACTTTTAGAAATAGATCCAAAAGAATGCCATCGATGGTTTATGGAAATGTTTGTCGATTCGTCGGACTGGGTCATGGGCCCTAATGTTTACGGAATGGGACAATTCAGCGATGGCGGAATTTTTGCGACGAAGCCCTACATTTGCGGATCAAATTATTACAGGAAAATGGGCGAATACAAAAAGGCAGAATGGTGTGACGCTGTTGATGGATTATACTGGAGTTTCATTGAAAAACATCAGGACTTTTTTATGAAAAATCCACGACTATCTATGATGGCACGAACCGTTCAAAAGATGGATCCTAAAAGAAAAGCCGACATATACAAAGCAGCAAACCTTCTTCGAGAACGCGTTACAAGTAAGTGATAATTTTTGTAATTTGACGTTGCTGGTGATTTCTGTTTTTCTTAATCTATGAACTTACACTTTGCCCTTGTTGCTAGTGCCATTACTGCAATTGCTACAAGTTTGGGTGCGCTACCCGTATTTTTCATAAACCGGGTTTCGCAGCGTACGCAAGATACGCTGATGGGATTTAGTGCCGGGGTCATGCTTGCGGCATCATCGTTTTCATTGATTATTCCAGCATTAAGACTTTTCTCTGAAGCCTACCCAAATCGTATGACAAGTGGTTTGTTAGTTTCATTAGGCATACTTTTAGGTGCAGCATTTTTACACCTGTGCAATCGTTACGTTCCGCACGAGCATTTTTTTAAAGGCCGTGAAGGTAGCCCTTCACCGCGGGTACTAAAAAGAATTTGGTTATTCGTATTTGCTATCACTTTGCATAATTTCCCCGAAGGTTTAGCTGTTGGCAGCGGTGCTGGTAGCCAAAATTTAGCAGTTGCCCTACCAATTCTAACCGGAATTGCCTTACAGGATATTCCAGAAGGTTTCGTTGTTGCCATGGCTTTGTTAAGCGCAAAATATTCTGCACGCTTAGCTTTAGGTGTAGCAGTTTTAACCGGCATTGTCGAGGCGTTGGCAGCTTTACTTGGTTACTTTGCAACAGTACAAATTCAGCCACTACTACCATGGACACTGGCCTTTGCTGGCGGCGCCATGCTTTATGTTGTCAGTGATGAAATAATTCCGGAAAGTCATACCAAAGAAAATTCGCAATTTGCAACTGCTGGACTGATGGTGGGTTTTGTACTCATGATGTTCCTGGATACAGCACTTGGATAAGATTAAAATTTTTATTGGAGTTGATCAAACCGGCGCAACTAAACCTAATGGACAACCTCGCCCACTGAATGTTTCAATTATTGATCAACGTAAACCAAAAAAAATATACATTACCGGATTAAAAATTGATAATTTAAATTTGCAATCCGTTCAACATCTTTTGCAAAAAAATATTCCCGCAGTAAAGAATGAAAAAGTGCTTATATGTGTCGATGCCGTTTTTGGACTGCCGAAACCACTAAAAGTTTTACCCGTTAATTTGTTCAAATTTGCAAAAAATTATTCCTTTTTAGATAAACCCTTCGGCGCAATAACTGCCTACAAATTTTTTAGTCACTTCTTAAAATCATCAAAAATTCAACATCGTAAAGTTGAACTACTAGTTAAAGCAAACAGCATTTTTAATTTGCAGCCCTATCAAAAAAATATTGGCTGTGGCAGTTTTCGTATTATTAAAAATTTAACTATAGGTACAAAGTGGTTTTCCTTATGGCCATTTGACAAGCTAGACAAGCAGTTTATTATTGCCGAAGGATATCCATCG
>JANPNP010000273.1:0-6293 GCA_031427535.1 Bdellovibrionales bacterium
TGTAGTGTTTTGTAGTTATCGGGGAATTCGCCTCAGTAATTCCGCGGGGTTAGGTAGGAAACTGTACTCCCTACCAAGTGCCTGAAATCACGAACGAATTTTAAATCATTAATTGGTAGAAAAAATCAAATGGCTAAATAACCAACTGCTCGAACGGCCATCGAAAGTATTATATGAGATTTCTTGTTGTATAGACATTTTTATTCGCCCTGCGGAGGCTACTAAATTAAACTCGTTTTTACAATCGTCACCAGTCATACTAATAGTGCAGTCCCGTGGGTAAAGATAAATCCCTAAGTAAGTCTGCTCGATGGCGCCCTTGATGATGTAGAATTCGTACAACTCTTGCGGTGACACCTTCCGCCCGTATTTCGTTTGGTAAAATTCATTGGCATCCGTTTCCGTGCTACCAGAGTTTATCACAAGGTTTTTATCGAGCTCGTAAGCCTGCGAAAATGAAGACAGGCCGATAGGGTGTAGGAATAAAGAAAGATGCCTAGTTATTTCAACGACCTAGAGGGCCGCAGCCTTCTCCGTCAATCATTTCTAACCCTCTAGATAAATTTACCTAGCATTATTAGCGAAAGATTTCGGACAAGTGTTTTTGTATCCATAAAGTAATTTGGATAGCTCTCTTCAAGCTTTTTGATATCTCCAATTTGATATTGCTGACTTGAAATATCTTTTGAAAAAAGGAGTTTAAGTTATGGCAATCAAATCTTACATAAAAGACGGAAAGAAATATTTTAAAGTTGAAGTAAAAATGAGAGACTCTTTCGGTAAGCAAGTCTATCGCTGTAGGCAAGGGCTACTTTCAGAAAGAAAAGCAGAAGAGGCAGAGTTTCAATTAAAAAAAGAAATTGAATCAATTGCAAAGCAGGGGTCATCTTTGTTTTGGCCAGAATGGGGTAAAGCTTGTTTGGAAAAAATGAAAACTACTTCTGCCTACTCGACTGTTTATGCTTATGAAAAAAATCTTTTCAAGTGGACTTTTAAATGTTGGACTAAAAAGAGTTTAATTGAACTTTCTAGGAGCGACATTCACGAAGTTGTTTACCAAGTGGCTTCAGAGTTATCTGACAATACCAGAAAAAATTTGTTGAAACAAATTAAGCGGACCTTGCAAGTTGCCGTTGAAGAAGGTCATCTTGATCGAAATCCTGCTCAGGGAATGTCGATTAAGTGCGCTGAAACAACTAAGCTAGTTTTGACAAATCAAGAGGCCGAGACTCTTTTAACAAAAGCAAATGAAGTGGGTCATCCATTTTATCCAATTTGGGTTGCGGCTTTAATGACTGGTATGCGCTCGGGTGAATTGAAAGCTCTAATTTGGTCAGATATTGATCTTGAAGCAAAGACGATTTCAGTTACAAAGCAGTGGACCAATAAAACTGGAATAACTCCGACAAAAAGTCGAAAAAACAGGATTGTTCCAATCAGTGAAGATTTCATTTTGTTTTTGAAAGAACGAAAGCTTCAAAATAAAAGTGATAATAATTTGCTATTACCACAACCAACCGAATGGGAGCACGGCGATCAAGCTAAAGTGATTAAAGAGTTTTGTCTAACTATTGGTATTACGCCTATTAAATTTCATGATTTGCGCGCAACATTCATCACAAATTTACTTTCTCGTGGTGTTTCACTAGCTCGCGTTATGGCAATTGTCGGACATACCGAAATTAAGACAACGAATGTTTACTTACGGCTTGCCGGTGTCGATGTAAAAGGGGCCACTAATGACCTGGGTTACAAGCTGCCGCAAACTTCAGAAGCTCAGATTTATCAAATTGGCGCACGAAAACGCTGATCTTGCATGGCATGGTAGGATTTGGTAGGATG
The DNA here is from genome assembly GCA_031427535.1 of Bdellovibrionales bacterium. Classification (GTDB taxonomy): domain Bacteria; phylum Bdellovibrionota; class Bdellovibrionia; order Bdellovibrionales; family Bdellovibrionaceae; genus Pseudobdellovibrio. Next base: position 1,843 of record JANPNP010000273.1, read on the forward strand.
GTTTTTACAAGCTCATAGAATTACAGTGTTTTTAGAATTTGTAGAGTTCCTACCAATGCTTTTTCGAGCATTGGTGTTTTTCCAGATCAAAAAAATAAAATCGAATTTCAAAGAAATCAATAACTTACAAAAGCGTTATCCAAGTCTAAATGTCTGATTATGTCCTGTTATGTGGCGAAATAACGGTATCTGCAAGCGTTTGTAGTCCGTGGCTGTAGTTCGCGGGTCTGCGGACTACAGGATTTGTAGTCTTTTGTTTTGTGCTGCTTTTTAAAGATGATTAAATTAATATAAAAATCCAAAGCTTGGAACCTTGGATTTGATTTAAATACTAAAATTTATATCCTAATTTAGCTTCTACAAATGGTATTACGGCCTGGTAATCTTTAAATTTTGGAACGTTAACTCCACTTGAGTCATCAATATTTTTTTGGTCATAGTTTCTAGCTTCGGCTCCGGCACCTAATAATAAATTGATTCTTGATGATGCCATAATTTGATAACCTATTTTTGTGTTGAACTTAAAACCCTTAAATTCGTAGTGTCCGTTAAAATTATGCGGATAAGATTCATAACTTTCATAGTAGATATGCGTACCCCAATACCAACCAGTTCCAGAAAAAGAATTAAAATAGTAATATGCATGTCCGCCGATAGCAGTACCGCTATAACTTGGAGCAAACATATTACCAATCTTAGGGGCGGCATAGATAATAACTGAAGGGCCGATGGCCCACTGATTATTTACGTTGAACGAAAAATCTAAAGTACCCCATCTTGCAATTAGAGCAATAGGCGCGGTTCTTATTTCATAATCTAATATTTCTTTTGAAAAAGAAATGCTAGAAAAAAACAAAAGTGGAAATGTCATTATTAAATATTTTTTCATAGAATTAGTGTATCAAAAGGATACTAGAACACAATGAATTGGCTCATAGTTTGCTAGTCTATAGTCATATGAAAACATTTATTAAAATATCAATTATCTCGATTAGTTTGTTTTTAACCGCTTGTCCACAAAAACAATCATCTCAGGATGAGACAGTTGTAAACTCGAGTGTACAGCTTGAAAAAGAGCTGGCCAAAACATCGACAGGACAGGATTCGCTCAATTATTTAAAGGGTCTTCGTCAAAGCGGTGTTGAAGTTAATGTATCTTACAAAAGCACGGCAGAGCTTCAAAGTATCAATGGTCATACTGGCGGAAGCTGGAAAAAAGAAGGAAATGTCATTACTATTTTTATTAATAATGAAATTTCAATTAACGACCAAACTCATGCTTTAGCTCATGAACTGGTTCACGTAAAAGACGATGCTGAAGTCGAGGCGATGGAAAACTCCCATCCAGATATAAAATCTCAAGTCAAAAACTTTCTAGATAATTTAGCAACGCAGGGAACGCAAAATGTTGATCCGCGCGTAGTTAAGTATGTTTTAAGTACGCTATTTTGTATGGAAACACGCGGCTACACTAAAAATGCTTTATTAAATCAACAAGGCTACCCCTCTCAGGGTATTACAACGACCGGCGAACTTGGAGCTTACATTGACCAGCATTATATTGTTCAAACTTTTCATGTCACTTATGGATCAAATGCAGAAGCAATGAAGACTTGGTGCCTGCGGTTTAATTCGATGACCCAAATTCAAAATCAACTTATCTGGTAAAAATGAAAGCCGCTTAAATTACAATTTGCTGTTAGAGTTAAAATCGTAAGCTCAAGGTCTAGGTTCTTCAAATTTATCAGTCACATGGTAGGCTTGTCTTGTGCGTATCGCTTATGGTTTTTGAAGGCTTATTTACTGAAAACAATGCCTTCAACAAGTTGAAACGCAGTAATAATTTGGGCTATGTTTTTAGGTATCGCAGTACCATTTTTATCTTTCACTTCAAGCTGACCGATTTCATCCGAGATGAGTTTAATGCAGAAAACTTTTGATAATTGCAATCAGCGCATTTAATTTTAGGTTTGTCGCAAATAGGCTTTACCCATTCATTTTCACATACTGGCGAATAGCCTTGTTTTCCAGTTTTAGTATTTTCCCAGCGTTTTGGATAAACGCTTTCTCGTCCGCGGAATAAAGTTAAAAATAAATCAGTTTTTTCTTCATTTGATTCCGGTGTTTTCATTAAAGTCGGCCGACCTAATAAAATAACAGGTTTTTGCGAGTCTCTTTTGGTACGAAGGTTTTTTAAATCATTTAATAAGGCTGACCGCTCTTGATCTAAAGCGCTTAGCCTATTTTCGATGGATCGGATTTCATCATCTGTCGCCATGATTATACTTATCCTGTGCACTGACTCCAGTCAATAAAGTTGGGGTGCCGGTTAAAACGGGTAGAGGCGTATTATTCAGAGACGAATTACAAGTTTCGCATGAGAAACTCAGTTTATTTAGACAATAGGCCTTATAGCGGGCATATTTGACTGTACTTTTAGGTTATACGTATGTTATAACTAATGTAATACGGAGGATTTATGAGAAAAAAGCTTTCAGCAGTAGGTAATAGTTATGGTTTAGTTATCGAAAAGCCTATCTTAGAACTTTTGAAAATTGACCGCGAAACAGATCTTGAAATGACAACAGATGGAATGCGTCTTATAATTGAACCTATTCGATCTGCGAAAAAGACTTTAAGAGCATCTGCTGAAAAAATTATGAAAAAACATAACTCAACTTTTAAAAAATTAGCCAAGTAAGCCAATGGAATTTAGATTTTTAACTTTGGAAGATGTTTTAGAACTGCATGAAATGCAACTTGAAGCCTATGGCGGCGCTACAGGCATACGCGAGCAAAGTCTTTTAGAATCTGCTTTAATGACTCCGCAAGCTTCATTTGGAGGCGAGTTAGTTCATAATGGTGTTTTTGAGTTAGCTGCCGCATATGCTTTTCATATTGCTGAAAATCAGCCGTTTGTAGATGGAAATAAACGAACTGCCTTGGCTTCAGCATTAGTTTTTTTAGATTGGAATCACATTGAAATTAGTGATTCAAATGAAGAGCTGTATGATGCAATGATAGGTTTGGCTAAAAAAACTTTAGATAAAGCTAGTTTAGCAAAATTATTTCAAAAATTATCACATTGATCTTTGTTTTTAAATTCTGATGCTTCTTTTTGTTGTTCCTTTTCAATTTCTTCAAATATTTTATTTAATCTGTCAATTTGTTCAGGCGTAAGTTTACGTTTACGTCTGGCTTTTAAATCACTGGCTAAGGTGCGGATACTTTTTAACGGCTTTGCTTGCATATAAGCACCTCCTTTTGCATTCAATATATCATAGCTTTTAAGACCACAACGGCTTGAAAGCATAGGTCTTTTCGGTGTTGTATTTTCCTCAAATCAGATATGGCGGCTATCGCCTTCTATGTACTATCTAAAGTAAAAGCATAATCAAAAACAGTTGGTAAAATTAATTATCAAGCGCACATCTGCGCAATTCACTATCCATTTACTAAGTATGTAGTTAATATGAACGGATTCATTGGTGTCAGTGACGGCCGCCTCCACCAATTTTGACACCACGGATGCAGCTTAAGCTATTGGTATGATTAGCTTTCGCATTCGTGAGGGTCATGTTCGCGGTGCATTGGTTCAACGAGGAATCAAGCGCTTACGGTGACGAAGTGGTTTTTTTTCAAGCGCTTAGGATGATAAAGTGGTTTTGTAAGTGATATGTTTTTTGAGTTTCGCATGAGAAACTTGGAATTATCTAAGATGAATTTAAGAGGGATTGTTTGGTTAAGTTAAAAATAAACAAGTGGGTTTTAACACCACATGCGGTTGATAAAATTTTGGATCGCAAAATTTCAATGCTTGAGCTTGAACAATTAATTCTGAATCCGGATCAGATCATTGAACAAGGCCCAAAGTTTATATTTGTTAAAAAATTTGCTAAACGAAAAGATAATAATGTTGCCGCAGTTATCATCGAGAAGAAAGGGAAAGATTTATGGGTCGTAATAACAGTCATGATAAACTTCCAAATAAAGTAAATACATTTCCCAAAGTGTTCATAGACAAAGAAAATGATTTTGCAGCTATTAAGATTGCAAAAGGAATTGAACATAAATCTTACGAGCAAGACGGGTTTATTTTTTGTGAAGATAAGGCTGGTAGAATAATTGAAATACAAGTTTTGAATTTAAGCAAGTTACCTGCATTGTTAAAGAGGGCATCTTGAGGCATTGAGGTTCAAGTTTCGCACGAGAAACCTAAGGAAATGTTTCAAAATAGGATAACAGTGAATTTTAGGAGACTCCGTGCAGTTTAAAATTTCAGATTTAGATAGAGCAGTATTATCACTAGTTGTCCGATTTCATCTTAAAGCGCCACCCGATTTCATCAAAGTGTACCACCGGAGCGGTAGCGACGTGATGTTTACTTGAGCGTTTTAGTTAGTTCAAGTTTTTTTCCGCCTGGAGGTTGATTTTGCAATTTTTCCCGGTAG
>JANPNP010000274.1:0-1677 GCA_031427535.1 Bdellovibrionales bacterium
GGCCGCTAATGATAAGTTGATTGCGGGCGATGTTGGGTTATCACCGATTATTACGGCTGGATACTTGTTGATAACTGACAAGACGTTACCTAGTGTTTTGGGTAATCGCCGTCAAATTGAAGAATATTCTTTAGGTGTTTCAAAAAAATTTAGTACCGGAACTTCAGTGACATTGACCGGAAAAACTAACGAATTTGAAAATGAAGTTGCATTTCCAAACGATAGATATTCCACCGGAGGGCTTGGGATAGCGTTATCACAGTCGTTGTGGAAAGATTTTTTTGGCGCTGGCACGCGGCTACGACAAGAGCGTGAACAAACACTAAACCAATTTGATAATTTGCGTATTGAGCTGCAAATTCGATCGACGACCTTTGATGCCGAATCTGTATTTTGGGACTATGCCTTTGCGCAAGACGATCTGCGCTTAAAAAAGTCGAATTTAGAGCGCGCCCAGCGTTTAGAAAAGTGGACTTCGAACCGGGTTAGCAATGGCATCAGTGATCGCGCAGATTTAATGAACGTAAAGGCGTTAGCGGCGTTACGTGAAGTGCAATTTGCAACGGCCCAAGATGAAATAAAAATTCAAGAGACAAAATTGCGCGAATACATGAGCTTGGCAGAATCTGAAAAAACCCCTGCCGTAGACGACGACATGGTTCAGCCCAAAAATTACGTGGATCAACTTAATAAAAATAAAGGTGTTGTAAAAATAGATCTTTATTTATCAAGCCTTGAAGCTAAAACGAAACAACTTATTGCTGCTGAAATCAAGGATCAGTATAAGCCTGATTTATCACTGGTGGCAGGTTACAACACAAGTGCCTTTGATCGTGACTACAGCGAAATGACTAAAAATATTTCACAGACTGATCGCCCTCGAACATTTATTGGTCTTAATTTTTCATGGATGTTCGATACCGATGCGAAATCAGCACAGGTGTCTGCAGCCACTAAAGATGCATTAGCGGCGCAGTACATTGCCGAAAGAAATTTAACACTTGGGCGAAACGCCTGGAGTGACTTAATACGTAAATACGAAACGACAAAAAAGAATGTAACGACGTTAGAAAAGGTTGCGCTTTATCAGCGCGAGCGCGCAAAAGCTGAACAAGACAAATTTAATAAAGGGCGCTCGGTGACGTTTAACGTGGTGACTGCTGAAACCGACGCTGCTGAGGCCGAAGTGAATTTGCTACGTGCGAAAGCCGGGCTTCGTAAGTTGGAAGCATCTAGTATTTTATATATCGCGCTTTAAGTTTGAAGAGAATTTTTAAGGAGTTTTTATGAATTTAGCTGAACTATCCATTAAACGACCTATTTTTATCACCTGCATAGTCGCTTTGATGTTGGTCTTGGGGTATTCGTCGTTAAAAAAGATGCCGGTGGATCAGTTTCCAGATGTTACGTTTCCGGTGGTGTTCGTTGAGGTTATTTATCCCGGAGCGTCCCCGTTAGACGTTGAACGGCAAGTATCAAAAGTTCTTGAAGACCAGTTATCTTCGCTTCCTGGGCTAGAAGATTTATCATCATCTAATTTTGATTCAGTAGGAATTATTGTTGTTAAATTTCGATTAGGGGTTGATATCAAAGAAGCGGAACAGCAAGTTCGTAATCGCGTTGCTAACGCGCGAAACCGATTACCTACTGACGCCCAAGAGCCCGTCATTCGGCGCT
>JANPNP010000275.1:0-4557 GCA_031427535.1 Bdellovibrionales bacterium
CGCCATAGAGCAAAGGGCCAGGGGCGAAGCTGGCACAGCTAAAAGATGAAATTCGTATGGCGGCACTTGAAATGTTTGGCCATGCTCTAAAGATATCTCTTCAACTTTTTGTCCAAGCGAAAAAATTTCACCAAATCTTGAAATGGCCTGCAGTACCCATGTTCCGTCATTGAACTTTAATTTAAAATGCTCGCGAGAAATCCCTTTTTCAGCTTGTAAACGAATATCAGAACCGTCTTTTCGGCCGGCAACATATTCTTTTTCGGGATTTAACTCAATTTCGCTGATTAAAGCGCCGCGCAGCAGGACCTTCAGACGGGACATTACCTAATGCCCTCGGCTGCTAATTGGCATTTTTCAGCCATCCGCTGCGCTAACTTGAATTTTTGGTCGTTGGCTCTGCCCTGAAGCATATCCATAACCTGCTTAAACATGGATTCACACATACTAAAATTATGCTTCTGATAATAGCTTTCTCCAAGCATTAATTTTGCCTGCATCAGTTCATCAAAACGAACAAGTGACAGCCGAAGATAAGATCTAGCTAGTTGATGTGATGGATTTAAATTTAGGACCACCTGAAAAAAGTCCTGGGCTCGTGCGTAGTTACCCAACTGGAAATCACGCATTCCCTTGATAAAATTTTCTTCCGCGCGAAGGTATTGTGGCGAATTCCTATTTAATTTATCTTCGTCACGTTTTTTACGAAGTTCTTTTTCTTTGGCCGCTTCTAGTTTAACAGCAATTTCGTCCTCGTATTTTAGCACAGGCTTAGCTTTTACAGTTTTCACTTTTGCAGGCTGCAAATAAAAATACGCAGCAACACAAAGAATAATTCCAATGATTGCATAAAGCATCATTGGCGTTTTGGCAGCGGCAACAGTAGCATTTGGCCTGTAGTGCATCTGTGCCGAACTGTTTGGTTGAAATTTTGGTGGTGCAGCAGCCGCCGGTCTAGCTGGCGCTACAACATTGGACTTTACGCTAGGAACCGAGGCCGCAGTTTTCGGAACTATCGGCCGTTTTAACGACATGACCTGGGCCTGGACAGTTTGTTTTACTGCGGGCGGTGTCTGCGGAACAGAAACAACGGACTTTCCCAAATCGAACTGAAATGAAAATTCAGAATCACCAACTTGAAAGTTAGAGTCATTTACAAGAGCTGACTTTGTTACACTTTCAGCATGCACAAGTAGTGCATTCTTGTCGCTTAAATTTGAAATCTCGAAAGAATTTTGTACGAGATCTATTTTTGCATGGGTTCGACTAACTAGCGGATCATTTACCAAGACAATATCATTTTCAGGCCCACGGCCTATTGTAAGCGGAGTTTTATAAAAAAGGAATGACTGGCCAGCATGCGGTCCTTTGACAACATTCATTTGAATTTTCATTTGAATCGCTTGTTTCAGCGCTGCTGTCATGTGTTTGAGTCCGCCTTCGTTAATGTCATAAGATAATATTCAGGTTCTCCATTGGAGTCGATAAATGCCTGACATTGAATATCACATTCAAACTGCGAAAATGGAATGCGGTCCATGTGTATTTGGTATGGAGCCTGCTTTGCACGTGCTACGAGTGAATCGATGTTTTGCACAAGAGATGAATCTGAAATCTGTTGAAATGACTGATTTAGCAAGGTGTCTTTAGTTGACTGACAAATCTGTTCGAACGATGAATTTAGAGCAATCATACGGTGGTCGCCGGCTAAAACAAATGCAGGCTGAGTGATCATATCTACAAGGTGACTGTATTCTAAATCTTTATTTTGCTGTGGCTTAGCTTCAACCGATTCACTGGTAGAATTCCAAACGCGGTTAAGCAGCGTATTTACATTCGTTGTCAGTTGTTGTATCGCCGGATAATCAAACAGAACTTCCGTGCGATCTGTTTTATCACGTAAAGCTTGATCGATCTGTTGATTCAAACTTTTTAGCGGATACTCAATGAGTCTAGAAAACAAGAAGTATAGTAAAAGCCCCAGCACTGTAGCGATGATTAACGTTTGCATGAAAAGACTGATAACTCGTCCCTCGTCGACATTTAGCGAGCTTACATTGTAGTAAACAACAGCATGGTATTTAACAGAGGGTTCGCCGGTGGTCGGATCGTAAACTCCGATTGGGTAACTAGCCCCAATTGTTTTAGAGTCAATTTGTCCGATCGAAGTGCGGCCTTCCCTTAGCGCCCTTAAAATAAAACTATTAGAAGCATCACGACCTACTTTTTCACTCGGGGCAACTATGCTACCGTTCGATTGCTGCACGATGAACGCGTCTTTTATACCATCTTCTTTTAACGCATCTTGCACCGATAGATTTCCGAATTCGCCGGATATTAAAGCTTGCTCATTAACCTTTGCCATAGCATGAGCTACAGATTTGGCCCGCTTGGTGGCCTCGATAAAATTTGATTCCTTGGTGATGATTGTTAATGGAATTGTCGATAGTAATGTCACGCCAAAAATAAATATCAGGATGAAACCTAACAAAATACTTTTAAATGGAAATACAAGTGCCAGACGGTAGACTGCGGGCATCAAAACAGCTTCTATAAAATTTTCGAACTTCTCGGCTAAGGTGATTTTATTCACATACGAATTAGCAACAGGCTGCGGTTGTTGTGAATACTGCTGCGGCCCTGGAAACGAAGCTTGCATATTCATTGCAGCCGAACCATTTTCCGGATAATGAAAGCCCGTTGAAGCTGGCGATGACATTGGAACAGGCGGTGGTGTTAATCCCTGAGAATTTGCCATAGGATTTTGTGCACCAACTACAGGTAAACTTTTAGTACTGCGGGCATTGTTTTTAGGTCGTATGTCTGGTGTTGGAATAACGTCCATAATAATATCAAACAGACTGATCTTATCGCCAACTCGCAGAATTGAATTTTGAATTTTAACACCATTTACAAAAGTTCCATTGCTAGATTTTAAATCGACAATAATAATTTTGTCTTTGTAAACGTGAATTTCGCAGTGCTCTTTCGATATTCCCAATGATTGCACTTTACAGTCGCTGGAATTACCTCGACCAAAAATATTTTTACCTAATTTTAAGTCGTTTATCTGACCTACGTTAGGGCCAGATAGCATTCTAACTGACCACATAAAGTTGATCTCCTACGTGTAAATTATTTTTGTCAGCAAAACCAGCAGCTGCTTCGATTACCGATTGCGACTTCCAGTAAGGCCCCACAAAGCGAAAAGGCGGAACTGATTTTTTAATTTTTACAATTTCAAGTTTACGGTTTATGAAAATGCAATCAATTGAAAATCTCATGAAAAAAGTATGAATATTATTAGTTGCCTGGATCCACATAGCTTGGTTAGCGTTTAAACTTTTACGACCAAGTAAACCTTTACCGCGTTGCCAAAACGAGCTTGCGATCTCGAAATCATCAATAATAAGTTCAGCTCCAGAATTAAAATTTGCATTTGAAACGGCAGCGGATGTTCTGTAAAGCTTTGCCATTACTGACCCCCGCCCGAACCATACATCATACTTATAACAACCGGCCCGAAAACCATGATGAACACAGCAGGCAAAATAAATAGCATAAGTGGTAGCAAAATAAGTTGGGATGCCTGGGCACCGGCTTTTTCAGCCCGCATAAAACGTTCTAAGCGCATTTGCACCGATTGATCTTTTAAAACCTGTGAAATGCTTGCGCCCGTGGCTTCAGCGTCAATTAATACGGCTACAAAGCTTGTCATTTCCTGCATATCTAAACGAGCCGCTAATTCTTTTAATGCTTCCGTTTTTGACGATCCAATTTTAATATCCTTAAGCACTGTTTTAAACTCTTCAGCAAGTACTGAATCTGCGCCCTCGGCCTTATCAACAATTTTTTGAATGGCGCCAAAAAAATCTAATCCCGCTTCGACCGATAACGCTAACAGATCAATGAAGAAAGGCATATCGATACGAACACTTAATTCTCGATTCTTTTTTGTTCCTTTACAGTGCATCTCGGGCATGAAAAAACCAATTAATCCCAACAGAAATACCATTGGTGTTGGAAAGCCTAAGTCTAAGGTAAAGTTCATAACCGAAAGAAAAATTGGAAAAGCCAATCCTAAGAAAAGTTGCAACCCGATGAATTCATCCACATTAAGTTCTGCCGACAAACCGCCAACTTTAATAAGTCGTTGAATTTTTTTACGATATTTTTCAGATTTTATTTTTCCTGCATGTTGCAATGTAAATTGATGAACCAGTGGACGGCACAAATTTATAACTGCATTTTTTGATTTAATTGGCTCGTTACCGCTGGCCCAGGATAGCTGTTGTTCTCCAGGGCGGCCGGCAAGCAACGACGACACAAAAAGGTACACAGCTGCGCCAGCTAATATTAAGCCTGCAAAAAGCATTAATTCTGCGCTACCCATCTATCCCCTTTTCAAGTAGGAATTAAAAGACAATGAAAAAAATAATTTTAGCTTCACAGTCACCTCGCCGTTCGGAAATTCTCAAAAAAGCGAATTATGATTTCGTTTCAATTCCTACTCATGTATCGGAAATTCCTGATAAAAACCTGACTGTGGATGAACAA
>JANPNP010000276.1:0-4373 GCA_031427535.1 Bdellovibrionales bacterium
AGCCCAGGAGATGAATCTGCTTCTCCTCGGGGAGCGAATATCCCACCACCACGCCCGTGCCCGCCGCGGCGATCCAGGTGAGTCGAGGCTCACCGCGATTAGCATAAATCTTATCACGCGTGCGCCGATGGATAGCTTTGATACGGGTCCGGCTTTGCATTTTCCACGACAACTGAAATTACATCCACTGAAGTATTTAAAAGGCTTAGCGAACTGCGTGACAAAAGGTGGTGGGCAAATATTTACCAACACGCATGTGGTTGAAGTTAAAGGTGGTATTAATGCGTTTGTAAAAACGCGTGAAGGCCACCAAGTAAATGCAAAGTCTATTGTCGTTGCAACAAATTCTCCGATTAACGATTTGTTTGCCATACACACGAAGCAAGCACCGTACCGTACGTATGTGATTGCTGCACAAATTCCAAAGGGTAGCATTCCAACAGCCTTGTACTGGGATACAGCGACACCGTATCATTATGTGCGCGTTGAATCCGGAAAAATTCACGACCTGCTTATTGTTGGCGGCGAAGATCATAAGACGGGGCAAAATGAAAATCCGAATGACTGCTACCTGCGTTTAGAAAAATGGATGCGTGACCGCTTTCACATGACGCAAGAAATTGTGTATCGCTGGTCCGGACAGGTGATGGAGCCTGTCGATGGCTTAGCCTATTTAGGACATAACCCAATGGACCGCGATAATGTTTATATTATCACCGGGGATTCTGGAAATGGCATGACCCATTGTACGATTGGTGGCATTTTAATTACCGATCAAATTATGGCTAGAGCAAATGAATGGGAATCACTTTACAACCCTTCACGAATTAGTTTACGCGCTACTGGAAATTATTTACGCGAAAATTTAAATGTGGCTGCTCAGTACAAAGATTGGTTCACATCTGGCCGAAGTTTCGAAGATTTAGCTTGGGGTGAAGGCACTGTTTTTCGAAGTGGCGTACGCCAAGTTGCTGCTTTTAAAAACCAAGAAGGCCGTGTCGAATTTTTCTCGGCCGCGTGTCCGCATCTAAAAGGTGTGGTGCAGTGGAATGCGGCGGAAAAATCGTGGGATTGTCCGTGTCACGGGTCACGCTTTGATTGTCATGGAAAAGTCATCGAGGGGCCAGCCGTTGAAAATTTAGAACCACTTGATTTTGTGGCTGATAATTTAGATAGTTTACAAGAAATGCCCGTTAACCAGAAAGGTGGCCCCGAGAACTTTTTATTCCCTCGGGGGATGCCGACCATTTAAACCGATGCTGGGGTATAATTACCCCAAATTTCTTCATGAAAGAGGACTTATGAAATCGGCAATTCTAGTGATTGGACTTATCTCAGCACTTTGCTTGCGTGCAGGCGTGGCTACGACTTCTGAGGCCGATTTTAATCAACGATCAGGCCAGGGCAACTTAGAAACGGAACTGCCGTATATCTATGAATTAGAAAATGGTCCGATGAAAGCTAGTGATGTTGCACGCTTAAGTGCGCGCTATCATGACCAAATGTATTCGCAGCAGACGAAAGGCTTTATTAAGTTTATCAACAATGCACAACCGGCCGAGATTATGGATTTGCGCGGTTTTCAATCTGAGGCAACATGCTACGCGCAAAATTCCAGGGGTTTAGTTTTCCGCGTTGTAGGAAGTAGTGCCCAGCGGGCGCAGAACCATGCTATCACTAAGTGTTTTTCTTACCGCAGCGTTTGCGAACCCTTAGGATGTCTATGAAAAAAGTATTTTTGTTATTAGCTACTATGTTAACTGTTGTTGCCGGTTGTTCAAGCTCGACGGAAAAGGGCGAAATTAGTGACGGAAGAAAGCAATTATTATTAGTTCCCAGTGAACAAATCACGCAGCTGTCCGCTGAAGGCTATGAAAAAGTTAAAAGCGAGGCTTCCGCTGCCGGCACCTTGGATAAAAACCCACAACAATTAGCACGCTTACAGACAATCGCAAATCGCTTAGTGCCACACACGGCGCAGTTTAGAAAAGATGCGCCCGCATGGAAATGGGAGGTTCACGTTATTTCATCGGATCAGTTAAACGCGTTCTGCATGCCCGGTGGAAAAATTATGTTTTACTCGGGCATTATTGATAAATTAAATCTGACTGACGCTGAAATTGCAGCTATCATGGGTCACGAAATTGCGCATGCCTTACGTGAACATGGCCGTGAACGTATGTCCGAAGAATTGGTGAAATCTTTAGGACTAAATTTATTGGTAGCGACTAATAAATTAGATGCTAAGTATGCTGGTGCTGCGAATATGTTAACGGCTTTAACTATTTCACTTCCCCATGGACGAAAACAAGAAACAGAAGCTGACGTGATGGGTTTAGAACTGATGGCTCGTGCTGGTTATGATCCTAACGCAGCCGTTAATTTATGGAAAAAAATGGGCGCAGCCGGTGGTGCAAAGCCACCTGAAATTTTAAGCTCGCACCCGTCTGATTCTACCCGCATAAAAACCTTAGAAGGACTTGTTCCAAAATCTTTGCCAATTTATCAACGTAGCGCAAAAGCACCCGACGCACGGAGAGCAGGTTAATATGGAAGGCCCACCTATGGACCCCTCAGTTCAGCTATTTGTTGAAAAAATATTATCTATTAATGAACTCGATTACGGCGATTTCATGCGTAAAGCGAATCACTACCTAATGGAACTTGAAGCCAAAGTGAAGGCCACCGCTGACCCAATTGCTGAGGCGTTGCTAGCTGATATTAAACTTCACTTGCAATATTATCCGAACTGGAATGTTACGCAAACTCGAAAACTTATTATGGATGAAGTCGCAAACCTTAACGATCACATCTAACGTAATACTTTTGAATTATTGGCTTTAGCCTTGCAGCACGTATGACATGGCATACATAGAAAATAGTAACTACACACTAAGCGAAGTCATTAACCTATTAAAAGCAGAAGGCTACACCGAAGATTTTAATCTGCCAAATTCGTGCACCGAATTTCAGGATGATCCCAGTCAATTTATCATTGAAAACACGTTTCGTTTCGATAATCAGTCTGACCCCGATGACCAAAGCGTGCTGTACGCAGTTTGCTGCCGGAAAAGAAATATCAAAGGAACTTTATTAAATAGCTACGGTCTTTACAACGAGCCCGTGACCTCGGAAGTCGTTGCAAAAATTCCCACCGATTACACCTGTGAAAATGCGCCGCAAGTTTCTGACAGGTTTGAACGTCGCTTAGACGAAATGCCATTGTAATCATTTTTTATAATTAAGTTTCCTTCATCAGTTGCCTGTGGCTAAATAAAAATATGAATGAATTTAGTCAAGAAGCCCCAAACCTAGAAAATACGTATGATCAAGATCAGCTCTTAAAGAACTATTTACGACGCGTTCTTCCTGCAGATATTTTTAAGCGTATTGAACCCGGTTTAATTTCACTAGGTTATCGCAGTGCTCATGAAATTCTACAGCTTGGCTACCAGGCCGAGGCCGACACTCCACAGCACGTGGCTTTTGACGCCTGGGGAAGGCGCGTGGATCAAATAAAAGTTTCTGAAGCTTGGAAAAAACTTGGACATATAGCTGTCGAAGAAAAATTAATTGCCACCGCTTACCGCAAAGCCGAAGGCCCCTGGTCACGAGTGCATCAAATGGCTCGTATCTATTTGTATGGGCCGTCGGCTGCATTATATACATGCCCGCTTGCCATGTCTGACGGCGCTGCACGTGCGCTCGAATTACTTGGCAGCGACGAATTAAAAGCAACGGCATTAAAAAATTTAATTTCTGAAGATGTAAGTGCATTTTGGACTTCTGGCCAATGGATGACCGAAAAAACAGGCGGCTCGGACGTGTCAATGACGTCTACAGTCGCTAAAAAAGTTGATGGGGTTTATAAACTTTTTGGAACGAAATGGTTTACGTCAGCAACCACTTCAGAAATGGCCATGACCTTAGCGCGCACTGAAGGCGCCGCTGCTGGAAGTCAGGGGTTAAGTTTATTCTACTTACGACTTCGTAATGAAAACAGAGATTTAAATCAAATTACCATACACCGCTTAAAAAACAAATTGGGCACAAAAGCATTACCCACAGCCGAGCTTAGTTTACACGGAACAATCGCCGAATGCGTCGCCGGAGAGGGCGAAGGAGTTAAAAAAATTTCGACACTTTTTAATATCACGCGAATTTGGAATGCGTGCACAGCTGCAAGCTTTATGCGTCGTGGTCACATGCTTGCAGTCGATTATGCAAACAAGAGAACTGCTTTTGGAAAAAAATTATTCGAGCATGCTTTACACCAAGAAACTTTAGCAGACATAAAAGCCGAGTCTGACGCAGCTTTCTTGCTCGTAATGAAAATTGCAGAATTGTTGGGAAAGGATGAAACCGCAGTGGCT
>JANPNP010000277.1:0-4503 GCA_031427535.1 Bdellovibrionales bacterium
GTTGAGAATAACAATTTGATGATCGAGGTCAGCATTCGTGCGGTGAACGGGCGGTACTTAGAAACCCGTTTTCATTCGCCGCGTTTGTATTATGCATTTGAAAGTGAACTAAAAAAGAAACTAGCCGGCACTATTTTGCGAGGGACTGTTGATATTTACGTTTCACGTAAATTAAAAAGTAACGTCACGGCTACCCAAGTGGTTGGTAATTCAAAATTAGCAGCCGAATATTTAAAAGCCTTTAAGAAACTATCAGCAGACTTGGGTTTTAAAGATGCTGTAAGGCTCGAGCAAATTACCAAAATGCCTGACGTGATCCATGTGGAAGAAAACGAAAAAATTCATCTCAACGAAGCATCACTATTGAAAAAAGCCTTCGATGCCGCTTTGAAAAAGATCGAGATCGAGCGCCTTCGTGAAGGTGTCGCATTAAAAAAAGATTTAATGAAGAATTTAAAAGATTTGCAGCGGCATATGTTAAAGATTTCAAAGCTGCGTGAAGAGGCCAATAAAACCCTGCAAGAGCGTTTTGAAACTCGCATCAAACTAAAACTTTCTAAAGAAATGGCTAACACGCCAATTGATAGCCAAAGAATTTCGCAAGAAATTGTAATGCAGCTAGAAAAAGCCGATATTAACGAAGAGATCACGCGCTTGTCAGAGCATCTAAAAAACTTTGAAAAATTAGTTGAAGCCTCGCTTGTTGAAGGAAAAAAATTAGATTTTTACACGCAAGAACTTTTGCGTGAGGTGAACACCATCGGCTCTAAAAGCCAGGTGGCCGGAATTACTGAAGCTGTTGTCGAATCTAAAACATTGATTGAGCGTATTCGCGAACAGGTACAAAATATCGAATGACGACATTAAAAACCCGTATGATCATAGTGGCTGCACCAAGTGGCGCCGGTAAAAGTAGCTTTGTCGAAAAGCTTGCCGCTGAAGATCCTAGGTTTCACGATATTATTACGTACACGACTAGGCCCATGCGCCATCACGAAAGTGAAGGTAAGCCATATTTTTTCATCACTAAACAAGAATTCGAAAAAAAGGTCAGCGAAGACTACTTTATCGAGTGGGCACAGGTGCATACGAACTTTTATGGGACATCCTATGAACAGATTCGACTAGCCTGGGCCAAAGATAAGGTGGTCATTATGGACATTGATATTCAAGGGGTTGAAACCTTCAAATCCAAGTTTCCGGACGCAAAAACCGTCTTTATTCTACCACCTTCGATTGCAGAGCTTAGACGACGTGTTATTAAGCGCGATGGGTCGCCGCCAGCCGATTTAGACATTCGCATGGCTAATGCTGAAAAAGAGATGGCCAAGTCGGGTCAGTTCGATGTGCAGATCGTGAATGATATCTTCGAGCGCTCATATGCAGAATTTAAAAAAATAGTTGAGATTTGGATAGGTTAGGTCTATACTTGAAGACTTCTCTTTAAACCAAAAAAATAAACTGGAGGCTTCATGGCTCGTGTAACGGTAGAAGATTGTATGGATAAAGTTCCAAATCGCTTTGCATTGGTTTTATTAGTGGCTAAGCGCGCCAAACAACTTCTTAAGGGTAGCGACTGTACGGTAGCTATGAAAAACAACAAGTACATCGTAAATTCATTACGTGAAGTCGCGATGGGTAATGTTGGATTTGAATCTAAAATTGATCATGCAACGGCTACGACGGACATGTTGTCTGATTTGAATAAATAGACCTGTTTTGCCTTTCCACAGCTTTAGTCTGTAAAAATCAATAAATAACACGAATTATCAATAACCCGCTTAAATAGCGGGTTATTTTGCTTTAAAATAAACTTATGCCGCAACTTCTGACCGATGACAGACTTCCGCAGAAACCCATCAAGACAATTGAAGAGCTATGCGAAAAAATTAAGTCGTATCATCCAACAGCACAAACACAATTTATCGAACGCGTGTACGAGTTTTCGAAAAAAAGTCACGAAGGGCAACTGCGCAGATCCGGTGAGCCGTATATAACTCATCCATTAAACGTTGCAGGAATTTTAGCAGATCTTCGTTTAGATTTAGATACGATTGCCACGGGCCTTTTGCATGACACCGTTGAAGATACTCCGGCCACGTTAGAAATTATCAAAAAAGAATTTGGCGAAACGGTCACCGCGTTAGTTGATGGTGTTACGAAAATTGGCTTAATGAATTTTCGCAACAACTTCGATAAGCAAGGCGAAAATATTCGAAAAATGATTGTGGCCATGGGTAAAGACGTGCGCGTCGTTTTAGTAAAGCTTGCCGATCGCTTGCACAATATGCGAACGCTAAATCACATGCCGTATGAAAAGCAAGTTCGCATCGCGCAAGAGACTTTAGAGATCTATTGTCCTTTGGCGGGGCGAATAGGAATTAGTGCTTTAAAAATTGAATTAGAAGATTTGTGCTTTCGCTATTCGTTCCCAGATAAATATTACGAATTAGTACAGCAGCTTGAAAAAAATGAAAATGAAACTGAAAAATACATCACCGAAGTGCGGAAAAGTATCGATGACGTTTTATCTAAATCAGCCATAAAAAATTTCAGAGTTTACGGCAGGTCGAAGCATTTATGGTCCGTTTACAGAAAAATGACTTCAAGAAATTTATCCTACGACCAAATTTACGACGTTCTGGCGTTTCGAATTACAGTCGAATCGCTGGTCGAATGCTACGAAGTTTTGGGATACATACATTCCATTTGGAAACCTATTCCAGGTCGATTTAAAGATTTTATTGCCATGCCGAAATCAAATAATTACCAATCGCTACATACCACAGTCATCGGACCTGGGGGCGACCGCATTGAAGTACAAATCCGCACCAACGAAATGCATTTGATCGCCGAAAAAGGAATTGCCGCGCACTGGAATTACAAAGAGCGTGGCAAGTTAAATGATGTCGAACTTAAAAAAACCAATTGGCTCAGAGATTTGTTTTCACTTAGCCAGACGGGTTCCCCGGATGAATTTCTGGATATAGTTAAAACAGATTTGGTCGAACGTGATATTTATGTTTTTACACCAAAAGGGGATGTGCAAGAACTTCCCGAGGGTGCCACACCTGTAGATTTAGCCTACGCGATTCACACGTCCCTAGGGGGTACCTGCACCGGAGCCCGCGTAAACGGCAAAATGGTTCAGTTAAAGCATCAGCTTGTTAACGGTGACCGCGTCGAAATTATCACATCTAAAACGCAAACTCCATCGAAGGATTGGTTAAAATTTGTAGTGACGAATAAGGCAAAAGCTAAAATTCGTCAGTTCGTCAAAGAAGAGCAACGTCGTAATGCCATTTTAATTGGTAAAGATATTGTCGAAAAAGAATTTCGAAAATTTAGCTTAGCTGCCGCTAAATACTTAAAAGGCCCTGATTTTGATAAGTACATGAGCGACTGCGGTATTGTTGATTTGGAAGAACTTTATGCCCGCGTAGGATATGGTAAGTTTGAACCTAAGCATTTAATTGATAATTTAAGCCCTGATGCCATTCAAAAAGAAATTGAAAAAAATGAAAAGCCTGAAGACATCACCTTTTTAGAAAAAGTTGTGAAGTCTGCAAAAGCTAAAATGCGAAAATCTAATTCTTTGGTGGCAGTCGATGGCATGGAAGATGTCCTAGTACATTTTGCAAAATGTTGTGGACCTATTCCAGGTGATTCGATCACTGGATTTATCAGTCGCGGTAAGGGAATTATTGTTCACCAAGCCGACTGTCGAAAAGTTTTTGAAGTTGATCAAATGCGCCGTGTGGATGTGACATGGAATGCAAAGACAGCAAGTGAAGGACAAGAGCGGCAAGTAAAACTAGAAGTTATTGGCCAGGACGTTCCCGGATTGTTAAAACTGATGTCAGAGACTTTTTCTGTTGCGGGAATTAATATTGAATCTGCCCAGATCCGTACGACTAGGGATAAAAAAGCAGTTTGTCAGTTTGAAATTTCAGTTAAAGACACAAAGCAGTTATCAGCTGCAATGCTAGCGCTGCAAAAGATTAAGGGTATCATTAATGTTCAGCGAATTATGGGTTAGGGACAAAGCCCCTAACCCTTGGCCGATTGAATCGTAAGTAACACCGTAGTAAAATTCACTTGACTGAATAATACTACGGTGTTATATTCAGTGGTATGAAGAATACTACGCGCTATCTGTCAGAGCCTATTCGGAATGATCTAAAAAATAAAATGGTGTTCCTAGGCGGCCCCCGGCAGGTTGGGAAGACAACGCTGGCTAAAAGCCTTATTAATTCTAAGAATGACTATTACAACTGGGATGATCTTAGCTTACGGCCGATGATTTTAAAAAATCAATTTAATTCTGGAAGCAAGCTTTTAGTACTTGATGAAATCCATAAGTATCGTCTTTGGCGAACAGTTGTAAAAGGTTATTTTGATAAATATTTTCCCGAATCAAATCTGCTTGTAACCGGATCCGCTCGACTTGATCATTTCCGCAAGGGGGGTGATTCTTTAGTTGGGCGGTATCATTATTACCGG
>JANPNP010000278.1:0-5468 GCA_031427535.1 Bdellovibrionales bacterium
CGTAAGTGACATACATGCGTATCAATATTTCGTTCGCTCAGATTGATTTTATCCCAAACGGTTTGCACTAAATGTTCGCGGTCAATTTCTTTGCCATAGTTTTTAACTAAAGTTAAAAGAATTTTAAATTCGATCGGTGTCAAATCGATTGCGACAGTCTCATCTTTTCCTACACGCGCACTTACAGCATGAGTTTCAATATTAATAACTAAGTTTGCTAAGTTAATAGTTGACTGAAACTGGGGCCCATTAGCGGCTCTTCGGCGAAGAATCGCGTCGATCCGTGCAAGTAGCTCACGTGGTTCGAAAGGCTTCACGACGTAGTCGTCAGCGCCCGCAGACAGGCCTTTAACTTTTTCGTCTAGTTCGCCATGTGCTGTTAAAACCAACACAGAAAATTTACTCTCTAAATTTAGCTTCTTAAGTTTGAAGCAAAGTTCTAGGCCGTCGCCATCTGGTAAGCTTCGATCTAGAATGACGATATCCCAGTCTTCGCTTTCGATGTAGTCCCATGCTGATTTCAGATCAGATGCCATTTTAACTTCATGTGTTGGGACCAACGTGCGATTCAGCAAAAGCTGCGTATCAACATTGTCCTCAATAACTAAAACCTTTGCCATAAATACCCCTATACTTGTAACGAGTTGGTCACCTTAAGTGATTTTATCCCATTTTTAAACAGTTATCTAAACCCAGCATGACATTAACTTAAATTCTTACGAATTATAATTGTTACGGTGAATTTAACAATTATGATTAGTTAAGATCGCTTAAATGACAATTTTTTTACTGATTTGTTAAGAAAACATAATTTCTACTTTGACTAAACTAGCTAAAATTCATTGAATTTTTACATACTAGGAATCTATAAAATCATTAAATGATCTTGCTTTTATTGCAGAACAGCAACCGCCTGTGTTGCAGCAATACTGTTTAAAATTCTCAACTTTTGTTGTCCATTTTGCCAAGGTCATCATTGAGAGCTAATTTTAATAATTCACAACACTTCGTGTTTAAAGGGGATAATTTTTATGCAAAAAAACGGAACAGCACAGGTAACTAAAAAAAACCTGAAGCCCATAATCACTAAAAAACAATTAGTGAAAAAACCTGTTCCGGGTTCAAAAGCAATGAATAGTGACCACAAATTTATCAAGGATGTCCAACCCGCGACAGTCAAGGCAAGTAGCTCAAAATCATGGAATCAAATGCGTGAACTTCTGCACACCGTGAAAGCTGTACGTAGCGGCGATTTTTCTGTGCGCATGTCTATCGACGAAGAAGGTATTGTTGCAGAAATTGGCGAAGTTTTAAATGATATCATTGAACTTAATCAAACAATGGCCAGCGAATTTATTCGCGTACGGGACAAAGTGGGTCAAGAGGGTTTAATGATGGAGCGCGTTTCCATCGGCTCTGTTAAGGGATCATGGGCAACCGGCGTAAATTCTGTAAATTTGCTCATCGGAGATCTGGTGCAACCAACAACTGAGGTTGCGCGGGTAATCACCTCGGTGGCAAAAGGCGATTTGTCGCAGAAAATGTCTTTAGAAATCGATGGCCGTGCTATTAAGGGAGAATTCCTGCGTATCGGTAACACGGTGAATGCCATGGTGGATCAGCTGAATTCGTTTGCCTCTGAGGTGACGCGGGTTGCCAAAGAGGTTGGTACCGAAGGAAAATTAGGCGGACAGGCCGAAGTTAAAGGGGCCTCAGGTATTTGGCGCGATTTAACAGATAACGTGAATGGACTAGCTTCTAATTTAACAAATCAGGTTCGTAACATTGCAAAAGTAACCACAGCGGTTGCTAAAGGTGACTTGTCACAAAAAATTACAGTTGATGCAAAGGGTGAAATCTTCGAGCTTAAAAACACGATCAATACGATGGTGGATCAGCTTCGTTCATTCGCGGCCGAGGTTACTCGTGTGGCAAAAGACGTGGGTAATGAAGGTAAACTTGGTGGACAGGCCGACGTTCGCGGAGTTTCGGGAACATGGAAAGATTTAACAGATAATGTGAATGGTCTAGCAAATAATTTAACTGCACAGGTTCGTAACATTGCCAAAGTAACAACGGCGGTTGCTAACGGCGACTTGTCACAAAAAATTACCGTTGATGCACGTGGTGAAATTTTAGAATTAAAAAATACGATCAACGTCATGGTGGATCAGCTGCGCTCGTTCGCAGCCGAAGTAACTCGTGTGGCAAAAGAAGTTGGTACTGAAGGCCGTCTGGGCGGTCAGGCTGACGTTAAGGGTGTGTCTGGTACGTGGAAAGATTTAACAGATAATGTGAATCAGCTTGCTGGAAATTTGACCTCTCAGGTGCGAGCCATCGCCGAGGTTTCGACTGCGGTAACAAAAGGGGATTTAACTCGACGTGTATCGGTTGAAGCTCAAGGAGAGGTCGCTGCCCTTAAAAATAATATCAATCAAATGATTTCAAATCTTAAGAACACAACTGAAATCAATAACGAGCAAGATTGGTTAAAAACAAATTTAGCTAAGTTCTCGGGAATGATGCAGGGTCAGCGAAGCATCACAGCAGTGGCACAATTAATTATGTCGGAATTAACCCCGCTAGTTGGTGGAAGCCAAGGAACTTTCTTTATGGCTGAAATCGAAGACAGCGAGACGGTACTTAATTTAATTGCTAGCTACGCGTTTACAATTCGCAAAAATGTCTCGAACAAATACTATCTAAAAGAGGGCCTAGTAGGACAATGCGCGTTTGAGAAAAAACCGATCATGTTAGATCGTCCAACGGATGATTATTCCGTGATCAGTTCTAGTACCGTCGCACTTAAACCCAAAAACGTCATCGTATTGCCAGTACTTTTCGAGGGCGAATTAAAAGCAGTCATTGAGCTAGCATCGATCACGCCATTTAATCAGAATTACAAAAACTTTTTGTATCAGTTAATGGACTCGGTCGGAGTTATCTTGAATATGATTTCAAGTTCAATGAGAACTGAAGAATTATTACAAGAGTTAAAAAGATCCAATGCGGAACTTGAGGCCCAAGCTAAAGAGCTTGAAGACAAAGCCAAACTTCTGGAAGTTAAAAACCACGAAGTGGAATTGGCTTCGCTATCGCTTGAGGAAAAAGCTGAGCAGTTATCGCTTATTTCTAAGTACAAATCAGAATTCTTGGCAAACATGTCCCATGAACTACGAACACCACTTAACAGCTTGTTAATTCTTTCAAAAACCTTAGCCAATAATAAGGATAAGAATTTAACGACTGAACAAGTGAAGTTTGCCAACACAGTTTATTCTGCAGGACAGGATCTATTAGCTTTGATTAACGAAATCTTAGATCTTTCTAAAGTGGAAGCTGGAAAAATGCCGGTCAGTCCAAAAGACATTCCTGTTGGAGAAATTGAAGAGTATCTGGAGCAAACATTCAGACCAGTTGCTGAACACAAGTCGCTAGAATTCGATATTAAAGTCGATGAAAAGCTTCCGCGAACACTGTTTACCGATGAAAATCGATTGCAGCAAATTTTAAAGAATTTGTTGTCGAATGCATTTAAGTTTACTGAAAAAGGTAAAGTACGCTTAGAGATTCAAGCAGCAGATATGCGTCAAAAATTGCCGTTAGAGCACCTAAATAAAACTGATGTTGTATTATTTAAAGTGATCGATACGGGTATTGGAATTCCGACTGAAAAGCAGAATATGATTTTTGAAGCCTTCCGACAAGCCGATGGAACGACTAGCCGTAAATACGGTGGTACGGGTCTTGGTCTAACTATCAGCCGTGAAATTGCACGACTGCTGGGTGGTTTTATCGAAGTCCAAAGTGCGGTTGACAGTGGAAGTACATTTACATTGTATCTGCCGCTGAAGTACGTCGGATCTGAAATGAATGTGGATTACCGCGATGAAAGTGAAGCTGTAATCACGCCGATTCCGCTACCGATGGATGCCGATTTTAAGGATTTTAAAATTCTAGTCGTTGACGATGATATGCGAAACATTTTTGCTTTAACCAGCGTATTAAAATCACATGGTATGGAAGTTGTTTATGCGGAAAATGGTATTGAAGGTTTAGATATTTTAAAGAAAAATCCGGATACAAACTTGGTATTAATGGACACTATGATGCCCGAAATGGATGGACTTGAAGCAACTAAGCGGATTCGCCAAATGCCCGAGTTTTTAAATTTACCAATCATTTCGTTAACGGCGAAAGCCATGAAGGGTGATCGGGAAAAATGTCTTGAGGCTGGCGCTTCGGACTACATTACTAAGCCAGTGGATGAAAAAGATTTATTAGCAATCATGTACAGTTGGTTAAGTAAGACAAAAGATTTGGTCGTACATTAAACATGAAAAGCAAAATTGATATTCTTCTAGTTGATGATCGTGCAGATGGCTTAATAGCTTTAGAAGCTATTCTTGAAAGCCCTAGGTACAATCTTGTTAAAGCTAGATCGGGGTTAGAGGCTCTTTCTTTATTTCCAAAGTTCAGTTTTGCTGTCATTTTGCTTGATGTGCAAATGCCTGGCATGGACGGCTTTGAAACGGCCACTAAAATAAAGCAAATGCCCGAGGGTAAGTTTGTTCCGATCGTATTTGTAACTGCGATTAACAAAGACGATACGTATGTGTTTAAAGGATTTCAATCTGGAGCTGTCGATTATATTTTTAAGCCTTTTGACGAAAATATTTTACGCTCGAAAGTTTCCGTGTTTGCTGATCTGTTTGAAAAGAATAAGCAGATCGAAATGCAGGCGCGTATTATCAAGGAAAGCGCTCAGAATGAGCGTTACTTACGTTTAGCGCAGCTTGAAGTGGAAAGCCTCAAGCGCTATCAAAATTTGGCAAATTCGATCCCTCATGCTGTTTGGCGCTCGAAGCCCGACGGCACTATGGACTATTTCAATAAAGGTTGGACTGATTTTACAGGGCTTACGGATAACCAAAGTACAGGCACTGGTTGGCAGTCAGCATTTCACCCCGATGATCTTAGGCTTTTTTTAAAAACATGGATGAAGAATATCGGAAACGCCGAAGATTTTGAAGTCGAATGTCGCATTCGAGGCCAGTCCGGTGATATGTCATGGCACCTAATTCGTGCTATCGCCGAGACCCGAATTGACGGAGAGATCATAGCGTGGCTTGGCACATGTACCGACATTCATGAACGAAAAAATACCGAGCAAAAGCTAATTTTGGCGCAGCAGCAAGCCGACGCCGCTAACAATGCAAAGACAAATTTCTTAGCCAACATGAGCCACGAAATTAGAACGCCACTTAATTCAATTTTAGGTTTTACAGAGCTTATGTTAAGTGGTGACGAAAGTCCGCAGGATCAGACGAAGAATCTTTCAACTATTAGAAAAAATGGCCAACTGTTATTAAAAATTATCGACGAGATTTTAGATATTTCAAAAGTAGAAACGGGCCACTTAGAGCTAGAAGAAATTGAAACTGATTTGCCACATTTACTTATTGATT
>JANPNP010000279.1:0-4166 GCA_031427535.1 Bdellovibrionales bacterium
CGTCGCTCGCGTGCTTCGCGTTCGTTCAGATCGCGGTTATTTCTCTCCCGCTCCTGCTGCGTGCGTCGGTCTCTTGTGGGACGGTCGTCCTCAGACTCGCTGTTGTAACGGACACGTTTTGATGTATCAGCATCCTCCTCCGCGCGTTTCTTCCGACGAAGCTCCCATCCTGGAAGATACAGATGCTCTACGAAGGTGTCATGACCCTCTGCCATCCATGCCTTTCCCATCGTAGACTCACTCCATAGCACGTGGTGCGAAAATCCTAACCCACGAAATAGGGCCGAAATTTTTTGCGATTCTGTGTAATAAAAATCATGCACTGCAGGTTCTGAGCGAAATACCGGAATTTTTTCTTGAATGTGCTCGTACCCATGAAGGCGTGCATATTCTTCTACCAAATCCATATCCGTTGATAAATCAAAACGAAAAAGTGGTGGTGTTACTTTGAACTGACCATCAGGTTGCTCGTGCACATCACACTGAAGCCCTTGCATGTACTGCGTAAATAATTTCGCATCAGCTGTATAACCTAAGCGATCAGTAATTGTCTGAATCCCAATTTGAATTGGCGATTTCACAACTGGTAATGGATACACGTCATGATGATCGCCAAGGGCTTCGCCGCCTGCAACTTTTTGAATAAGTAATACCGCACGGTCCATAATTTCTTTCGTCGAGCTTGGATCAACGCCGCGTGAAAAGCGGTACGCTGAATCGGTGTCAACCCCGTGCTGTCTAGAAGATTTTCTAGTGCTCATGGGTTGAAAGTACGCGCTTTCTAAAAAAATGTTTTTCGTTTTTTCACTAACGCCTGAATTTAAGCCGCCGATGACACCAGCTAATGCTACTGGTTTTTCAGCGTCACAAATTAAAAGTTCATCACCCTTCATAACAATTTCTAAATCTTTTAGCGTTCTAAATTTTTCTGCAGCTTTTGCAGTTCTTACGACAACTTGTTTTCCAGCTAATAGATCGGCATCAAACGCATGTAGAGGTTGACCCATTTCAAGCATTACGTAATTGGTTACATCGACCACATTGTTAATGGAGTTCTGACCGATGGATTCTAATTTTTGTCGCAGCCAATCAGGACTTGGTCCAACTTTTACATTGGCTATGAAACGGCCGCAGTACCTATGACTCAAATCGGTGTTATCAACTTTTAGCGAAATTTTTGCCTTGGTATAATCTTTTGAAAATGTGGTTTGCACCTCTGGTTTACGATCGGGTTTATTTATCAAACACCCAATTTCACGTGCAAGGCCATAGTGACTTAAACAGTCAGCACGGTTTGGAGTGACTTTAAGTTCGAACGTTACATCGTTGTGCCCTGCGTATTCAGCATAATTTTTTCCAACCGGTGCTGCAGGATCTAGAATAACAATTCCATCATGGCCTTCGCCTAAGCCAAGTTCTTTAAACGAACACAGCATGCCGCCGCTTTCAACGTCTCTGATTTTAGATTTTTTTATAACAAAATTTCCAGGCAGCACAGCGCCAGGTAACGCTACGATAACTTTATCACCGGCTTTGTGATTTTGTGCGCCGCAAACTATCTGCGCCGTTTGACCCGGAGCAACTTCAACTTGGCAAAGTGATAATTTGTCTGCGTTTGGATGCTTGTCTTTTACGGTGATATGGCCAATCACAACGTGCTGAAAATCTTTTGCCTTATTTTGAATTTCTTCGACCTCTAAACCAGCTTTGGTTAGCAGATCCGCAAGGCCCTGCGGATCAGTCATGTAACTTTTAATATCGACAAATTCATTTATCCATTGAAGCGAAATTTTCATATATAACCTACTTAATATAAAACTTGGTTAACTTCGTATTTTGACTACCACTTAACTGTCAGTGAACTATCAAAACTGTTTTAAAAATCGAACATCATTCTGCGGGAATAATCTGATGTCATCGACGCCGTATTTTATAATCGCCATGCGCTCAACACCAAAACCAAAAGCAAATCCCTGCCATTTTGGATACTCGACTTTAGCGAATTCGAAAACTTTCGGATTAATTAATCCACAACCACCAATTTCGATCCATCCAGACTGTTTACACAACGAACAGCCCTTTCCTTTACAAATCGGGCACGAGCAATCCACTTCCGCCGAGGGCTCTGTGAACGGAAAAAAACTAGGACGAAAACGTGTTTTTAAACCTGGGCCAAAATACTCTTTAACAAAATAAGAAATGGTTCCTTTTAAATCTGACATCGAAACATTTTCATCAACACACATGCCCTCTATTTGATGAAAGTTTGGTAAGTGTGAAATATCACTGTCGCAACGAAACACCGGCCCCGTACCAATAATACGCAGCGGGGGTTTCTCATTTTCTAACGAATGAATTTGAATTGGTGACGTGTGCGTTCTTAGCACGTGTGTTTCATCCATAAAAAAAGTGTCCTGCATATCGCGCGCCGGATGGTTTTTAGGAATATTTAAGGCTTCAAAATTATAATAATCTTTTTCAATCAGCGGGCCTGTACGAAGCGCGTATCCCAAACGTGCCATGATGGCAAAAATCTCGTTGGTTACTTTATGGATTGGGTGTTCGCTACCCACCTGGTGGTTTTCAACCGGAAGTGTTAAATCCAATTTTTCATTTTCCATTTTTGCTTGAATCTCTTTTGATTTTAAACCAACTTCAGCTTCGGCGTAAAATGTTTCAAGCTCGGCTTTGACGTCATTAACTAATTTTCCGAAAAGTGGTTTTTCCTCTTTTGGTAAGGTAGCCATCATTTTCATGGCTTCAGTTAAGGCCCCGCTTTTTCCTAAAAACTGAACCTTAGCGTTGTACAGCTCGGTCGAATTTTGCGCGGCTTGGAAAGTTTTCAAAGCACTTTCCTTTATTAAGTCTAATTTGGCTTGCGATTGTGAATTTGACATAGGATCTAGTATCTAGAATAATTTTAGTCTTTTCAAGTATTTAGCCTTATGCTAGGTTCCTTTTGTGGCGCATAAAAATAAGCAAAATTACAGTCCCTACAAAGCTAGGCTTGAAAAAGCTGGCATTGCGCCCGTGCAAAAGTCATCTGACCGCAGTTTTAAGGCTGAAAAGATCTATACCCCAGAAGAAGCCAATGACCGCCTAGCTGATATTTTCAAGAACCATGATTTTACATGCAGCCATGCCGAACGCCAAAAGCTTGCGCAGTTTTACAATGTACTGATGCAGAACCAAGAACATCAGAACTTTACGCGGCTTCTAAAAATAAAAGATATAGCAATCAAGCATTTCATTGATTCGTTAATAATTACTGAATTGTGCGACTTGCAATTTCCACTGCTAGATTTGGGAACTGGTCCCGGGTTCCCTGGAATACCACTAAAAATACGCTACCCCGACAAAAAAATACTACTTGCTGAAGGCGTGCAAAAACGAGTCGAATTTTTAAAACAGGTCCGTGAAAAGTTAGATTTAAAAAATCTAGATATTTTCGGCCGCAATATTAATGAATTTTTTGTCTATCCAGTAAACGGAGTCATCACGCGTGCCGTAGAAGATATCCCAAATACGCTAAGAAATGTTTTAAGCTGTCTACAACTTGGTGGTTGTGTTTATTTCATGAAGGGCCCAAATGTGGACCCAGAACTAAAAATGATACCCGCCCAGTTAAACGAGTTCTACCAGCTTGAAAAAGACATCGCCTACGATTTAAAACACACAGAAAATCACAGACGCTTAGTCATCTACCGAAAAATTAAGAATGCTCCGTTACCCGATGATCCAGATGAAGAGGTCGAATAAATGCAAACGCAAATCATAACTTCAGAAACAAACGAAAAACTAAAAAGTTTTAAAGCGTTACTAACTTCAAAAGGTATCAAAGATCAGAAGCGGTTCATCTTAAGCGGAGCAAAACTAATTCAGGAATTTCTAGCTTTAAAGCTAACACGGTTTCACGCGGTAGCATTTCTGTTCGAATCAGATGCGTGGCCATACTTTACAGAAAAGAATGTAGAAATTGAAAAGTTTGTTATTCCTAAAGCTAGCTTTAAAGAGCTTGATGTTATCGGCACGGGCGAAGTTTTATTAATTTTAGAATTTAAAGATTTTGAAAATAAAGATTTTCAGAAAAATCCTATCGATTTAGAATTAATCACACCCCTTGGCCGGCGGCGACAGCGGCAGCGCCCGGGCGGCCAAGCGCGCCC
>JANPNP010000280.1:0-7392 GCA_031427535.1 Bdellovibrionales bacterium
CTACCAACCCCATGATTGTAAGCCGTTACCGCCAAGGGCCACGATTTTAAAATCTGCTGATTTTGTTTAAAAATTTTAGCCGCAACTTGAGTTGCATACATCGGGTGATTTCGCAAATCTTGCGCATCACTAATATAATTAAACTGATTTGCTACCCGGGGCATGATCTGCCACAGCCCACTAGCTCCGACTTTAGAGCCCGCAAGTATATTGAATGAACTTTCGACAAAAACCACACGGGTTAGCTCTAACGGCAATTTTTTCTCTGCGAAAATTTTCTCCATCATCGGTAGATAGCGGCCAGAAATTTTTATGGCTTCACGCATGCGATCTTTTAGCCCCATTTGCAGCCTAATTTTATTTAAATCTTTAACTTTCAATTTCTTGGCAAGTATACGCTTTTGTCGCTTAACGATAAGTTCGGCTTCTAACTGTTTACGCACGGCAGACCATTTTTGATTGGCATAAACCTGGGTTAGATCGACTTCGCCAAGAATCTGACTGGTGTCACCTGGATAATGAAAAATTCCCTGCTGGGTTGAATACTGCGTGTATATTTTGATCCAAAAATCGACCTCGGGACGCAAGCTTTCAGGTACAGCAAAAGTTCCCTCGTTGTAACTTGCAGTGGCTGGCTGAATCCACTGCGGAGCCGACCACGTCGTCTGCGGCTTACGCGAACTTTTAGCATGAACAGCTACCGACACGAAAACAAACATCAAAGCACAAATGTAATACCGCATGGATTCGTGTCGGCTAAAAGTCTGGTCCAGATTAGAAATTTTTGTAGTTATTTTGGTCTTTAAACGACGTGTTGCTTAAAAGTCATCGACGTTAGTCCTGCTTCGGGCCGATTTCTATATAATAACACTCGGGGTTAGATAGTAAAATAGTAGACGGAGGTTTCATGTCTTTTTTTAATACACTTTCCGTTCTGTGCTTGACGTTCCTGGCGTTCATTTCTAATAGCCAAGCCGGAATTTTTTTCGAACCGAGTGTTGGATATCGATCGCACGCGTTAAAATTAACAGACTTAGCTAATTCACCTTCTGAAATTAAAATGGCTTCGCCCGTTTATGGCCTGCGAGTTGGATATCGTAGTCTTATGGGAATTGATATCAACTTGGCTTATGATTATTCTTCAGGCAAGGCAGAACTTATTCCGGTGAATGAGAAAAATAATTTCACCCAAAGCACAGCCGCAGTTCAATTGGGTGTTAGTGCTTTGGGTGCGCTTAAAATTTACCTAGGATATGGGTTTATGAATGAGCTTAAGTTTGCTGAAGGCCTAACGGCGTCTAACATGAATTTACGCGGACAGGCTTACCAGGCAGGTTTACAATTTAAAATTTTCCCGATGGTACTGCTCGGGCTTCAGTACAATCTTAATCAATATAAAACCGTTGAAGGGAAAACTTTTACCAATGGCGAAAAAGTTGACAGCTACTTTAATAAATTAGATTCCCAAGATTATTCTTTAAGTGTATCCACATCGTTCTAATAACGATCCAAGAAATCTCAAGGATTCTTGCTTAAGGAGCAAAAAATGGTTTATGCCGGTTTTTTCAGACGCTATGCTGCTTCATTTATAGACGCTATCATCTTAGCAATTCCAAGCCTCCTGATGGGTGGCATTGTTAAACACATGTTTGCAGGCGTTGGCATCGGAGTAATCATGGGCATCTTATACAAGCCCGTTTTTGAAAGTTCAGTTATGCAGGCAACACCAGGAAAAGCGCTTTTAGGAATCATAGTGCAAAGTGAAAGTGGCCAACAAATTTCTTTTAAGCAAGCCCTGATTCGATTCTTTTGCGCCTATATTTCATTAGCGATTGCGGGCATTGGTTACCTAATGCAACCCTTCACTGCAAAACGCCAAACGCTGCACGATATGCTAAGTGAATGCGTCGTTATCAAAAAAGAAACGCCAGACTTGAATTACTTCGTTGTCTGGCGTGATCATGTAAAAACAATTTTTGCTAAGCTGTAAAAGTGGTTACTTTAAAATCTAATTAGCTTTGTGTGCGATAGCCGCAGCAACTGCTTTGTCTGCTTGTATGTTACCGGCACCGTATTCATTTTCTAAGTTTGGTCCAAGTGGCGCTGCGGTAGCAGTTAAAATGGCACGCACTTGCGCTGGCGTTAGATTTTTATTTGCTGAAAGTACCAAGGCCGCAACACCTGCCACATGAGGTGCTGCCATCGATGTTCCATCAAACATTGCATAATCAGAAGCCATAGTTGTTATTTCAGCCGCAGCAACTGCACCCTTAGCCAATGCTTCCACTAGCTGAGCTCCGGCAGTTTGTTCAACCATGACCACCGGAAAATCCAACTCGGATCCATCTTCACTTAACGAACCTTGCATTAAGCCCGGGGCGTTGTTGTAGATCAAAGCTCCTGCGGCACCACTGGCCATAGCATTGGCAACTTTTTCAGAAAATCTAATTTCACCGCGTCCGATTAAGGCAAATTTACCTTTAAAATCGATCGCCGCAAAGTCTTCCGGATTTCCAAGACCTGCGTGCACTAAATTTTTAATAACTGGAATACGAACTAGTTTGGTTCCTGAAAATGCCGATGACTTTACCTCTTGCGAAACGCCATCAATGGAAATTTTCACAACACTATCGCGACCAGTGCCGCGCGGAACTGCAGAAACCACTGCCGCACCTGGTGCTACGATATCTAATTCTGGGCCAAACTGTGAAAACACCGTTTTTTTAAAATCGTTACCAATGGCACCAACCGCATAAACTGAAGAATATGCCGCCGGAAAGCTTACCGTCCCACTGCCATCATTCCCAGACGCAGCTATAACAAGTACGCCGGCTTTTTCAGCCATATCGATAGCCAACTTTTGATCCGCGGATCCGAATGGACCACCCAGTGACATACTGATCACATCTACTTTTTCAGCTATACCCCAGTCGATACCTTCAGAAATTGCAATGCTGCTGCAACCTTCTTTGCCGCAAACTCGGCCCATTAATATTTTTGTTTTCGGAGCCACACCAGTGAATCCGTTTTTCTCGTTGTAAGATGCTGCAATGGTACCAGCGACGTGGGTTCCGTGACCTTCTTTATCTAAAAAATCAGTTGCATCACTTTCACCAGTTTCACTTTCAAAAAAGTTTTTCCCCTGTTCGAAATTTGCTTTTAAATCCTGATGTTCAGGGTCAATACCGGTATCAAGAACTAAAACACGCGCGTTGGCGCCGGCCTTAGATTCAACCCATGCATCTCCTGCATTGACAGCCGTAATTCCCCACGGCGTTTTTAAACCTTCGTGAAAAATTGGCGTGGCTTCGTCGCTGGAAGAATCAACCCAATTAAAATGTTTCACAAATTGAGATGGGGTGCGTGCAGTTGAAACGGACTTGCCAGGATTAAATCCGTTAACTGGTTTAGGAGATGGCAAAAAGTATTCGGCTTGGACTGCAGCCACTTCAGGATGATTTTTTAAGGACTCAACCGTCTGAAGTGAAGGCGATTTTAAAACGACTGCGTTTATATTTTGAAGTGGTTTTTGCAGTTTTCTAGATTTCTCAGATTGTGACCAGTGATTATTCATGGCGCTGAAGCCTTGCTTACTTTTAAAAGTTACCAAATAACGACGACTTTTTTGACCGTCCGCATTCGCAAGCCCTGCGACTAACATTACCGATGCTAATATCCATGCTGTGTTCATAATCCCTCTTTCCTTAGGTTTATTTTACAAGTTCAGTTGGCCAAAAAAATTGAAACCCAATTTGGCACTTAATTCAAAATTATTTTTTGAATGAGTTTTCATGTAGTTACAAATTTAAAAAAAGTGAAATAATCTGTTATTGCGTGTGGGTGCCAAAATGGAACTCAGAAGAAAACTAGGGCAAAAAGAAGTTAAAGAATAATTAAGAATTTTTAATAGTATAAGATTTTCTTATGCCAAAACTTATATTATAGGCAAAATTTTCTGAGCGTTGCGTTATAAGCTTCATACAACTTACGATTTAAAATCGCGAGCCATCACCGTTTTCCGACCGTCGGCACGCGCCTGCAAAATAGCTTTTTCGCATTCATAACGAACTTTATCTGATAAAATTTGGTTCACGTCTTCCGCAGTATTCATGTCGCTGACATCTTTAATAAATTGCTTCATCTTTGAAACGACTACAAGAATTTCAAAGCTCATTGATGATTTTGCAGAGGCGACAGGCTGCACACCTGAAGCTTGCACCATTATTCTTTTCGGTGCTGCCACAGTGACATCAGTCGCCGGTGCTTGATACTGAGACTGTGTTGGTGATCTTTTTTCAATGGCGCCGGCGTTTCGGTGTTTTGCTCCTGGTAGGTGAACTTCCCAGCAGGGAACAGAGCAGAAGACGTAACCTGTGCGCTGGCCCGTGCATGTTGAAACGCTACACTCGTAATAATTTGTATTAAAAGCGATCGACTTTTTACACGAGCTACATTTACGCCAAAATTCTGCTGTATTCATTGGTATAAGTGTTTAATGCTTGTCTGAATTATGCAACGGGTTTCAGCCATGTTTTACAATTTGTGGGTAAATTATTAAGTAAATTGGTTCGTTAAGATTTTCTGATCTCCACCTTTGCTTTACTGTTTTGACCGCATCACTTGAGTACACCATTGTTCTAAAAATTTTGAAAATCCTCTTTTAAAAGATAGACTCTGATTGTTTTTAAATTAGGAGCCTGATCTCTTGCGCCCGAAATCATGGCTACGACGGCCATGATTCAGCGATCGCATGGACGGATGAACTGCGCGTACCAATTACTGCTGGTTTTAATCTAAATTCCTAAGAAATTACCCGCGAATTGTTTAAACCCCTTTATCCCTACTCTGAAACTTTGCAGCATATAGGGTACACAGTTACAGAGTGGGGTAAAAGAAGTTTGCTTAAAAAAGGCGTGCATACTTTCTAAATCTGACTATTGAATCCGACGTAATAACTACAGTAATTGGCAGGCATAGAGCACCCATCCGTTGTGCAACTTGGGACATCTTCAAATATAATCGTACAAATGATCATGTTTTCAAATAGTAAATACATGGGATTTTCTGCGCACCACTTTAAGTACATCTTGATATTTTTCAGATTTGTTTTTCACATTTGTTTTTCAGAACTAAGGGCCACGATGGCCCTTAGTAAGCTTCCAGATGGATGGATGCTCTACGTATACCAATTACTGCAGTTATAATGTTATCTAACAGCTGTGCCTAATGAATTTTGAATTTCTTCGGCTTGCGAAAGATGATGTTTCACATGACCACGAGTCTTGCGCAAGAATTGTTGCAACTCGGGCTGTTCGGATGCCGGTATTAGACGCTGATCGATATCAGTTAATAAAGCTCGGTGCATCTCGATCTGATTTGCCATGTAGGCCTGGTCAAACTCACTGCCTTTTAGCTTTTTAAGCTCTTCAATACTTGCGCTTGATTCCTGCTTTAATATTCGTGCAGGCTCGCTGCGATCGGTACCGACATCTAGCTTACCAAGCAACTTGCGTCCTTCGCGCTTATTTTTTTTATGTTCAGTTTCCATCATAGCGGCAAACTCTATTACTTTCTGATTACTAGCGCGTCGCTGAGCTAACTGCGCGGCATTAATTTCGGCATCATTTGCGGTTTTAAGAAACTCAGCAGCTTGGTCTTCGGTAAATGCTGGCACGGCTGCTGTTGGTGCCCCGACTGGTGCTACAGCAACATTACGGTCCATAACTGTCTGCGTATTTTGCGCTTCAAAATTACGGCTTTCTTCGGATACTACAGGTGTGTTAGCGACGATATCTTGATTTGTTCGAAAGATCGGGGCTTCACTGGTGGAATTTGTAACTGCTCGTGAATTTCCGCGAACAATGTCCTGCTTCGTGCGGAAGCCTTCGTATTTCGTGTCACCTGCTAATGTCGGTAGCGCTGCTAACGAAAGACCTATAAATAAGCACATTCCTTTATTCGTTGTTTTCATGAAATCTCCTTT
Source organism: Bdellovibrionales bacterium (assembly GCA_031427535.1). Classification (GTDB taxonomy): domain Bacteria; phylum Bdellovibrionota; class Bdellovibrionia; order Bdellovibrionales; family Bdellovibrionaceae; genus Pseudobdellovibrio. The sequence continues at coordinate 5,984 of JANPNP010000280.1, forward strand.
TACGTGATGAGTTGAAAGACGAGACATTAATCCCCGCCTTACTTCGGAAACGACCGTTACCCATAGCTTGAGCAAGACACAGACCAAATAAAGTCGAAATGAATACGGTTATCGTTAAACTAACGTTCGGCACAAATTCTGCTTGTTAAAGTTTGAGTGATTTTAAAAATGTTTAAGAAATCGCAATAAAAAACACGAGCAACCACTAAAAACAAGGAGCTTTTATGAAAGAAAATATTATTGCCGTATTAGGTAGCTTAGCATTTGCTGGAATTATTTCTAGCACTGCCGCTTACGCTGATGACGTGAAATTGGATGTAAATGAAGTCAGTAAGATGATGAATTCATGCCAGATGCTTTACGGAAATAAAGCTCACTGCGATAAAGATGTTGTTAAAAAATGTGAAGCCGAAGAGAATAGCGCAGATTGCCAGACGCTTATTCAGCAAGCTCGCAATTTGCCAATGAACCAAAATACAGAAGCTACAGACGATACTACCGTAATTAAATAGCTTTCAAATTTTTTTATTAAATTACTTGCCGTAAACCCACGTAGTAAGTCAAATTATGATCTTACTTCGTGAGGTTTCTTATGTCGACTGATGCCGCAAATTTTCTAAAACAAATTATCGAAAAAGACATCGAAGCCAAACGCCTTTCGGGCGGCGTGGTAACCCGCTTTCCTCCCGAGCCAAATGGCTATCTTCACTTGGGGCACGCAAAATCGATTTGTTTAAACTTTGGCTTAGCCGAAGACTATAACGGCAGATGCCATCTGCGCTTTGATGACACAAATCCAGAAACAGAAGATGTCGAATACGTAGAGTCTATTAAAGCCGATGTTAAATGGCTGGGTGCTGACTGGAAAAATCACCTTTATTTCGCTTCTGATTATTTTCAACAGTTATATTTATGGGCTGAAGAACTTATCCAAAATAATAAAGCTTACGTCTGCAGCTTAAACGAAGAACAACTTCGTCTTTTCCTGCTTGAATCTTCAGGCCGTTGCCGATCGGGGCAATGTACTCTGCATAGAGTTCTTGAAAATCCACTTCGTTGTTGTCCGAGCCAGGCTGGAAATTCGTGCGTGCCCGTGAAAACCTGGATTGGGCTCCAAAATTGAGCCGTGCGCGAAAGCCGATCCGATCCGTCGCGCTGCCTGCCGTGGCCGGCCGTTCAAATACGAGTTGCGCCACTTGCGGCACAAAGGAGTTCGCCTGCGTATCGAAAATACGCATTTGATTGAGATTGGTGTTCGGATTATTGAAGTTCTGCGTATAGGATGTGCTTTTCGGTTCAGGTAAGGCCGGCAGAAAAGTGCGAGAGCTGCTACTAACTTCCTGCGACCTCCAGGCAGTGGTCGCACTGCCCTCCGGTGTTTTTAAACCGTATTCAGGCGTTGGTACTGC
>JANPNP010000281.1:0-3223 GCA_031427535.1 Bdellovibrionales bacterium
GCGTACAAGTTAAAATTTAAAAGCGGTGTTGTTATTTTAGGAACTGTTGAAAAATTAAATCATATATCGGGCATTTTAAAAATTGTTACATTTAAGAACGCCACCGCTAAACTGAATGATGAATTTCTATTCAAGCCTGAATGGGGTTTGTATGATGTAGCCATTGGCAGTCAAATCACTTCCGTATTTGGCGGCCCCGCTGACCGCGTAGCTTATGGCGAAACAGATGACTTTAAAGCCACTGCAGTTAGCGCACCCGTATACAATGAAAGGCAAAAAAGTTTGTTCGCCTTATATCAAAATGTGCGTGATATGCGTTTAAAGCCCGAAGCGCTGCCCCAAATAACAGCGTTGTTTGTAAAAGCAAAGACCACTGCAGTTTCTGAATGGCTTCTATTTTTAGAGTTACTTGAAATCTGCAAAGCCAACCCCAAGTTTTCTTCACTGGAAGTTGATATTAAAGAGCACCTTGATAATCTTAAAATACAATTGCCAAAAAGTTCAGATGTCATATCGGACGGGTTAAAGTTATCACATGAGATCCATTGATTTACGCATAGTCCTTGTGCGCCCAATATACGAAAGAAATATTGGCGCCACGTCCAGAGCTATGGCCAATATGGGTTTTTCGAAACTTATTTTAATCGAACCCAAATGCGATTTTACCATTGAATCGCAAAAAGCAGCAGCCACGGGACAGCACGCTTTAGAAAATAAAGTTGTGTACTCAAGCTGGAAAGAATTTTATGAAACCGAGCCACGCGGATTTCAAATTGCTATGACCGCGCGTGATGGCCGGGGACGCCAAGTCACAGATTTCGAGCCCACACTGCAAAGTTTGAAAAAAGGCCACTCTTCTTTTAAAAAAGAATCTACCGAACCCGTTGTCTTTCATATTATTTTTGGTCCCGAAGATTGGGGTTTAAGCGGCGATGATCTGCAGTATGCAAACCACTGTTGTTCAATACCCACGTACGGCGATAATTCCAGTTTTAATTTAGCGCAGGCGACCTTGATCGCTATGTATATTTTTCGAAGCGTCTTTGGCGGAGAGCGCACCAAATTAGATGGCCAACAAGTTCCCAAAGAAAAGCAAAAAAAACCACCTGTATTTCCAGATAAATCCCTGAAACTTTGGTTAGAGGAAATGGGCTTTGATTTAACCAAACGAAAAATGAACGTTTTTACAGTTCTTCGACGAATGCTTTTACAGAATTCTCCGTCTACGAAAGAATTTCGAATATTAGAAATTGCCTTGCAGCAAAGTGTTCGCCGTATGAAAGAGCAAAAAAAGTAATTTCAGATGTTCGGTAATGAGATTAAAAACCTAGTCCCAACATTGGATTCTTCCAGAGTTAACCCGCCGCCTGCAGTTTCGACAATTCCTCTGGCCGCACTTAGTCCTAGCCCCATACCACTTCCGACAGGCCGAGTCGTCATGAATGGCTGAAATATTTTATCTCTGATTTCCTCTGAAATGCCGTGCCCATTGTCAGTGATGGCAATACATGTTTCCGATTTTGTCCTGTAGATATTTATCCAAATCTTTGGATATACTGCATCTTTAACAGCTTGCTGCGCATTACTCAAAATATGCATCACTGCTTGGCTTAACTGAACGGGTCTAACTTTAACACTAAAAACTTCGACAGGAGCTTCAAAAATTATTTCTATTCCCAAGCTTGTAAATTTACTTTCGCAAAGGAACAAGCAATCCCGCACCAGTTTTTCAGCTGAGACAATACAAACTTCGTCGGTACTTCCGTCTTTAGCAAAGTAACGTAAACTTGAAATAATATTTGCTATTTTCAAAGCGTTCGTAGAAATAACTTGCAAGGCAGTTGCAAACAAATTTGGGTCGATCGTCTTTTTAGCTACTAATCCACCTAAAATTTCAGCCCGCAATAAGATTGATGTTAGCGGCGTATTGATCTCGTGTGCCATGCCACCTGCCATGTCACCCAGCGCTGACAATCTAGAAGAATTAGCTAGCTGCGCTTGTTGATTTTCGATGACAGCCCTATTTTCAACTTCACGTTGTAATAATCGCATGCGACGAAAAGTTGCTATGGAAGAGACAAACAATGCTGAAATAATCCCGAATATAAAAAAGAATCGCATTTTCAGTGGTGCTGATTCAGAAAAAAAGTAACTGCCAATTAGCACGGCTGCTGAATACATAAGCATATGGGAAACTTCATTTATAAATGCAGCGACAGAAAAAACAGTAATGAAAATACCGATCGCATAGAGCACGCTCATACTGTTCAAATAGACGTAATAGAAATTATGTATTGTAACTACGACAGCAATTGCCAGCATTAAAATTGACGAATTTTTTTTAAACCATAACAACTGATATGTAAGTATAAAAATCATTAGCGAACAAACTCCGATAGCTAACCGTTCTTGAAATGAATCTACAAATCCTGGGTAATCTATCCAGTTAAGAATTGGAACCCAAGCAGGGTAGATGACAGCTAAAAGTAAAAACGCAACACGATCTTCGAAAAGCCACTTATATTCTACGCTTCTCCTACTTTTTAAAAAAGCACGAAACGTGTTCAACGTGAATTTTCCGTAGATCTGATATCTGAACAAACAATTATTTTTTCCTGAATTTCGTGAATTTTTTTTAGCTTAATTTCAGTAGCTTCGATTTCTTCAGAAAAACTTTTTCCTTCTACAAGAAGGTTGTTAATCTCACTTTGCGCAGCCGATGTACTTGAACCAACCAATTTCAAATTTTCTATGACATCTAACAGCCGTTCGATATCATTTTTAATCAATTCAATTTTTCGATTTAGGTTTTTACGGTGGGCGCTAAACTCTTTCTTCAAAATTATGATTTGGCCCAAAGTCAAATCTTGAGAACGCAGTTGCGCAATAATTTTTTCATCGTCAGAAGATTGACCCAGAAAACTGTGAAGTAATAATGACCATTCTTTTTGCAAACCACTTAGGCTACTGGGACCTTCATTCATACAAAAATTAGTGTAACACATCGATAGATTCTGTCATTTGCTGGAACAGCACAATAATAGTCCGCGCCAAAGGTCCTGATCTTTAGGCGGCCCGACTTTCTAACGGCTGCGGTTCAACAGTGCTAACAGGAATAACTTCATATTTTTTGATGGATTTATTCCACCTTATGGTCAGAAATATCGTCCCCATCAAAATTACAGCGCTTAAGTAAAAAGGAGCTGAAATTGAAACAGTTGTA
>JANPNP010000282.1:0-2685 GCA_031427535.1 Bdellovibrionales bacterium
AACCTCTTTTTTGCAAGGTGGGTGACCATGATAACAACTTTAGGCTTCTTGCTACGAGGCAAGCTTGCACACCATTGTCAGGGACAGTCCCCAATATTATGCTTGTAAGGTTTATTTTCGATGAGTATTACGCCTATCGAACCCCCAAATAAATGGTAACTGAAGCTGCTAAAAAAGTCCATCGTTCAGGACTTTAGATTACGCAATATTTGCCGAATAGTTGGCATGCTTTTAAAACTCGATTTCTATTTTCCGTTCATTGTATTTTTTTATGGTCTAGTGGCCAGTTTGGTACTTGAGATTCCTGCGCTAATTGCTATTGCGCGCAAAGAAATGCCGTCCCATTATGCGAATCTAGTAGCACATCAAAAAATAGCTTGGATATCATTATTTGTTGGCGGTGTGTGGTCATTGCAAAATCTGTGGTTTTCTTGATTGACAGCTAGGGGCGGGCTGCTAAGGTCCTTCCATGTCGCAAGACACCTCGAACACTTCAATTGAATCTAGTATTTCTTCTTCGAATAAAAATCGAGATTCTGTCGTTTATTCTGTTGAACAACTGAATGTTACAATTAGACAAACTTTAGAAGGACAGTTAGGTATAATTTGGCTTCAAGCTGAAATATCAAACTTCAAACCTCACACATCAGGTCACTTTTATTTTTCACTAAAAGATTCAAAAGCGCAAATTTCTGCGATCATGTTTCGTGGTTCAAATTCAAAACTAAAGTTTAAGCCCCATGACGGCCTTGAGGTCATTGTGCGCGGTCGAATTACGGTTTACGAACCCCGCGGTACCTATCAAATTATCTGCGAGACGATGGAACCTGTTGGGGCCGGGGCATTACAAAAACAATTCGAGCAGCTAAAAGAAAAATTAAAGGCGGAAGGGCTATTCGACGCGCTTAGAAAAAAAGTGCTACCAATATTTCCCAAACACATTGCTGTAGTCACATCGCCAACAGGGGCAGCTATTCAGGATATTTTGAATATCATGAAACGCCGTGCACCCCACGTGGCAGTAACCGTTGTGCCAGCAATTGTTCAAGGGGCTGCTGCCGCACCTTTGTTATGTGAAGCCTTCAGCAATGCCATGAAATTAAAGCCAGACGTTATCATCATCGGTCGCGGTGGTGGATCCATCGAAGATATGTGGTGTTTTAATGATGAGACCCTTGCGCGTCTAATTGCCGGAAGTGATATTCCGGTTATTTCGGCTGTAGGGCATGAGATTGATTTTACGATTTGTGATTTTGTAGCTGACTTAAGAGCACCTACGCCATCCGCGGCTGCCGAACTGGTTGCGAAAAGCTCGAGCGAGCTTTTACAGAAATTAAATCAGTGGGAACGACTTACACGAAACTCGTTCGAAAAAATATTTCGCTTAAAGTATCAAGCGGCATTTAATGCCGGTAAGCGACTGGTTGATCCAAAAAGAAAATTAATGGATTATAGCGTTCGAAATGACGATTTGTTTAATCGCTTAGAACAGGCTGCACGGGTATATTTGACTAATCAAAAAAAAGATCTCAACCTTTTGCAACAACGGATGGTTTCACCAGTACAGTTAGCGCAGAAATTGCGAGTTAACATTGATCACCTTAATTTAAGATTTATAAGTGAAACCAAAAAAAATATTTCAAATTCTCAGGTTCATGTTCGCTCGATAATGAGCCTACTGGATTCACTAAGTCCACTACGCGTTGTCGACCGCGGATTTTCGATTACACAAAAAAATAATAAAGTCGTTAAGTCTGTTCACGAAGTTAAGGCCAATGATGATATTACCATTCGGGTTACCGATGGGTACATCAATGCTACAGTCAAAGGAGTCCAAAATGGATTTTGAAAAAAAACTTTCTCGCTTAGAAGAAATTGTGCAAAAGATGGAAAAGGGTGATTTAACATTAGATGATTCTTTAAAACTTTTCGAAGAGGGCATTAAATTGTCGCGGGATTGCCAGTCGCAACTAACCAAGGCTGAAGCCCAAGTGAAAAAATTAGTTTCAGTTGATGCCTCGGGTAAAGCAGTCACTGAACCCTTTAAAGACGAAGAGTCATGACTGAAATATTAAAAAATGAAAACGCTCATTTTTTACTGCAGTTTGAAAAAAGCATTGATAGTTATTTGTCTGGGCAAGGGGATTCGAAGCTTAGTGCTAGTATGCGGTATTCGCTAAAATCTAAAGGTAAGCGATTTCGGCCCTTTCTTTCATATTTAATAGTACAGGCATTCGGTAAAAGTTTTGAATCCGTCAAGGCCTGGTGTTTAGCAATTGAATTGATCCATACCTATTCATTAATTCACGATGATTTACCATGCATGGATAACGACGACATTCGACGAGGTTTGCCAACAAATCACAAAGTATTTGGTGAAGACATTGCACTGTTGGCAGGTGATTCCTTAATTAGCGAAGCCTTCAAAATTATAGCTGAAGACATTTCACTTTCGGCAAATACGCGAATAAATTTAGTTCAGTTGCTTGCGGAAAAAATTGGGCCATCTGGAATGGTTGGTGGCCAGGTGTTGGACATGCAAGTCAATGGTCATTTGCAAATAGAACAGCTAAAGCATTTGCACATATTAAAAACGGGAAACCTGATTCAAGCAGCGGTGCTAGGGTCCGGTCAGATTTTAGAATTACCAGCTGCTCAACTTGAGCAGCTAGGAAAGTTTGCACT
>JANPNP010000283.1:0-6342 GCA_031427535.1 Bdellovibrionales bacterium
GAATGCGGTGGGCACAATAACAACTGCTATTGTTTTGCTGGTTATTGCTTTTTTTAAATTCACACACGGCGCCTGGATGGTTATTGTCTTAATTCCGCTTTTGGTTTACGCGTTTCACCGCATACATGTGCATTACACCATGTTTGCACGAGAACTGTCGCAGTCGCATTACGACATGGTGATTGGTGATAAAGTGACGGAGCACATCGTGGTTATTCCGATTTCGGGCCTTCATAGAGGCGTTATGAACGCGATCCGCTATGGACAAAGTATCAGTCAAGATATGCGAATTTGTTTTGTACAGACTGACGAAGAGTCCGGCGCTCGTATGAAAGCTGCTTGGGATGCCAAGTTTCCCGATCGTAAACTGCATTTTTTAGATTCTCCGTACCGCTCTGTTTCCCAGCCCATTTTGAATTTTATTGATGAAGTTGCAAAAGAGCATCCAGCTGAATTTATCACCGTGATTTTTCCAGAATTCATGACGGCAAAATGGTATCATCAACTTCTTCACAATCAGACTGCCTGGCTTATCAAGCTGAGCTTGATTTACAAGAAACGCGTTATTGTCACCAGCGTTAAGTATCACCTAACAACTACCTAACATAAAATTTTGTTTGACGCTGTAATGATTCTGATTTCTGATTTGCATATCAAGGAAGATGATTTAACAACAGGATGTAACACCAACCCGCTTTCTTTACTGAAGGCAAGTCTCACGAAGGAGATAGAATGAACAAAGCTCAGTTGATCGAAAAGATCGCTATGCAAACAAAAATGCCAAAAGCACAATGCGAAAATATCGTTGATTGCTTCATGACTAACGTAAAAGCTACTGTAAAAAAGGGCGACGACGTTAAATTGGTAGGTTTCGGAACTTTCACAAAAGCTAAGCGCAAAGCTCGTATGGGCCGCAATCCACAAACTGGAAAAGCGATCAAAATTCCTGCTGCTTGGGCTCCAAAATTTCGTGCAGGCGCTGAATTTAAGCACCTTGTTAAGTAATTATTAATTTACTTAAGTAATTAGATAAGCCACTCATACGATACACAGAATGAGTGGCTTTTTTTATTTCCTAATCTATAGTTCACCTATGACTTCAATAAATCAGCCCTCATTAAATCAAAATTCAGTTAAAAAAATTGGTGTGTTCACTAGCGGCGGCGATGCTCCGGGCATGAATGCCGCTATTCGTGCTGTTGTAAGAACTGCTATCACGCAAGGTATTGAAGTGATGGGGATCATGCAAGGCTACATTGGTATGATTGAAAATAAAATGATGCCATTACAAATGCGTGACATGGCTAACATCATTCAGCGTGGTGGCACAATTTTGAAAACTGGCAGGTCACCAGAATTTCTTAAAGCAGAATATCGAAAAAAAGCAGCCGATAATTTGAAAGCAAACCAAATTGATGGTCTTGTCTGTATTGGTGGCGATGGATCTTTTCGTGGGGCCCAAGCGCTTTTCAGCGAACATCAAATCCCCGTGGTAGGAATTGCAGGAACAATTGATAATGACGTTTATGGCATTGACGACACCATTGGTTTTGATACGGCCGTGAACACGGCATTAAACGCCATTGATAAAATTCGTGATACGGCAGACAGTCACGAGCGCATTTTCATAGTCGAAGTCATGGGACGAGATTCAGGCTATATTGCATCTGCCGTCGGAGTTTCGGGTGGTGCCGAAGAAATACTAACGCCTGAAAACATAATTCCTGTGGATAAAATAGTTGAAAAGTTAAAAGAGTCCCGCGCGCGTGGAAAAACCAGCAGTATTTTAATTACCGCTGAAGGCCAGAAGCCAGGGCGCGCTTACGATTTAGCAGATTCAATTCGCAAAAAATCTGGCTTAGATGCGAAAGTATGCATTTTAGGACATCAACAACGGGGTGGCAGCCCCACTGCCAACGACCGCATCTTGGCTTCAAGACTAGGTCATGCAGCGGTGTTAAGTTTAATTGCTGGCAAAAAAAATATGATGATCGGAAGCTTCGGTGGAAAGTTAGTGGAAATTTCCTTAAGCGACGTAACTTCGAAGCCAAAAATAGCTGACAAATCCTTGATTCATCTTGCCAGAGCACTTTCTGTTTAGTTCAATGTGTTTATTGTAAATAAACAGTTTCACAGGAGATAACTTAATGAAAAAATTAGCACTAGTTGTAGCGGCTTCTTTACTGGCATTTTCATGCACTAAAAAAGCGAATGATAATGAAATCCTAATCGGCTCTTACAGCTCGAACACGGGATCAACAGCTACGTTCGGAGTTTACCAACTTCGTGGAACTGAAATGGCAGTAAATGAAATTAATGCTGCTGGCGGCATCAATGGTAAAAAAATTAAGTTAATTAATTACGATAACAAATCAGATAGCGACGAAACTTTAGCAGTTGTTAATCGCTTGATCACTCAGGACAAAGTTGTTGCCATTCTAGGTGAAGCCACTTCAGGTCGTTCGAAAATTGGTGCGCAAGTAGCTCAGCAAAATAAAGTTCCTATGCTAACATCGTCTGCGACTAATCCTGATGTTACCAAAGTAGGAAATTTTATTTTCCGCGCTTGTTTCATTGATCCATTTCAAGGTTTAGTTATGGCAAAATTTATGACTGAGACTTTAAAAGTTAAAAAAGCGGCGATTATGCGCGATATAAAAAGCGATTATTCAGTCGGCTTATCTGATAACTTTGCTGCCAAATTAAAAGAACTTGGCGGAGAAATTGTTGCCGATGTCTCTTACCAAGAGGGCGACATCGATTTTAAATCTCAGCTGACATCACTGAAAGGAAAAAATCCTGATGTTATCTTCATCCCTGGCTACTACGGCGAAGTTGCTTTGGTCGCGAAGCAATTAAAAGAATTGGGAATGAAACAGCCTATGTTAGGTGGCGATGGCTGGTCATCTCCGGATCTTTTCAAAATTGCAAAAGAAGCAATCAACGGTCACTATTTCTCTAACCACTACACAACGGAATCAAAAGATCCTAAAACAATGAAGTTCGTTCAAGAGTTTAAAACAAAATTTAATGAAACTCCGGACGTGATGGCTGCACTTGCATACGATGCAACATACATGATGGCAGAAGCGATTAAAAATACCAAAGCTGTCACTTCAGAAAATATTCGTGAAGAACTTTCTAAGATCAAAGATTTCCACGGCGTAACTGGAAAAATGTCAATGGATGCAAACCGTGACGCTGTTAAAAGCGCTGTGGTTGTAAAAGTTGAAGGCGAAGAGTACAAATTAGTAACTGAAATTTCTCCGAATTAATTTTTGCTGTAATCATGGAAGAATTCTTTCAACACACATTAAACGGCCTAAGCTTCGGAAGCATTTATGCTTTGGTCGCTTTGGGCTATACAATGGTGTACGGAATTTTAGGTATGATCAATTTTGCCCATTCTGAAATTTACATGATGGGCGCCTTCATGTGTTACTATTTTGCGCTGTTCATGGGCTTTTCAGCCCCCTCACCCATCAACTTTACCTTAGGTTTACTGGCTGCAAGTCTTGCGGCCGGCATGATCGGCTATCTTGTTGAAAAGTTTGCGTACAAGCCGCTGCGAAATTCTCCGAAAATGAATTCTTTAATTACTGCCATCGGCGTCAGTATTTTATTTCAATTTGGCGGACAAATTATTTTTGGTGCTAATCCAAAATCGTTTCCTACCTTAATTGAAGATAAAAACTTATTTGAAATAGCTGGCAGCCAGATTCACTTGATTGACCTACTTATCTATGGCGTCAGTGCACTGGCCTTAGTTGGCTTACACTTTGTTATTTATCGCACTCAAACAGGTCGGGCTATGCGTGCTGTTAGTACACGGTCGGATATGACTCCATTGATGGGAATTGATAACAACAAAATTATTTCAATGACTTTTATAGTTGGTTCGGTTTTAGCCGGAATTGCTGCCGTCCTTGTTTCTATTAAGTATCCAAAGATTGATCCTATGATGGGAAGTAAAATTGGCATGAGTGCCTTTGTTGCGGCCGTGTTCGGTGGAATTGGTAGCTTACACGGAGCCATCATCGGCGGACTGCTATTGGGCGTTGGTGAATATTATTTAATCGGTTACGGCGCTTCAACGTACCGGGACGCCTTGTCATTTTCAGTATTGATATTTATTTTACTTTTTAAACCAACTGGTCTTTTCGGATCGAAAATGAAAGAAAAAATTTAGTGAATAAGCTGACCAAGGCCAGTTTATTTCTGCTTGGTTTCATCGTGCTAGGCCTTATTTTAAATTATTTTTTAAATTCGTATATTCACGCCATCTTAATTAGCTTCATGATCAATGCCGTGATGGCTTTATCATTGAATTTCATAACAGGTCTTGCCGATCAATTTTCACTAGGACATGCAGGCCTGATGGCTGTTGGTGCTTACACTTCGGCTATCATTTCAAAAGAGTTATTATCAGACCAGTGGTATTTTATTCCCTTAACAGTTGTTGCAGCTGGTTTTGCATCTGCAGTTTTAGGTTTTCTAGTTTCACTTCCCTCATTTAAATTAAAAGGGGACTACCTAGCTATTGTAACGTTAGGTATGGCAGAAATTGTTCGCGTGCTTATTTTAAACTGGAATCATGTTGGTGGTCCTAGGGGTTACAATGCCATCGTAAAGTTTCCGGGGTTTTTGTGGTCTTACAGCTTTGGCTTGCTTGTACTTACGATCACGTTTGTAACGTTTTTTAGATTAAAAAAATCTTGGTTCGGACGAAATCTTTGGGCCTTAAACGAAGACGACATTGCAGCTGAAGTTATGGGCCTTGATTTAGTTAAGGCCAAACGCAGCGCTTTTATTATTTCTAGTTTTTTTGCGGGCGTTGGGGGCGGAGTTTATGCACATCACTTGGGATACATCAGCCCTGGCTCGTTCAGCTTTTTGATTTCGGTGCAAATATTGATCATGGCCGTATTGGGCGGCCTAGGTTCTATGTCAGGATCTATACTTGCCGCATTTATATTAACCATTTTACCCGAACTACTGCGCAGTCTTCCAACTGGCACGGTAGATATTCGCATGATCGTCTACCCCGTTATTTTAATTTGTATGATGATTGTAAGACCACAGGGACTTTTGGGACGCCTTGAACTAATAGAATATTTTCGCATGAAAAAATGGATAAAATCCTGATGGAAAATATAATCTCTGTGAAAGATTTATCTATTCAGTTTGGTGGACTTAAAGCCGTCGACCAAGTTTCATTTGCTATCCAGAAGAATGAAATTTTTGGTTTGATCGGTCCTAATGGGGCTGGCAAGACAACTGTATTTAATATACTTTCGGGATTTTACCAGGCTGACAGTGGTGAAATTATCTTTGCTGATAAAAATATCAATGATTTAAAACCCCATGCAGTTAATGAACTTGGAATTGCACGAACATTCCAAAATATTAGATTGTTTAAAGGTTTAAGCGTTATAGAAAATGTTATTGTGGCACTACAGCAGCGTGAAAAGCACACCTGGTTTGACAGTTTATTAGAAACTGAAAAGTTCTACCGTACTGAAAAATTATTATATGAACACTCGATTGAATTACTAAAAATATTCGAGTTAGATCGTTTTAAAGATCACTTTGCTAATTCGCTACCCTACGGCGCGCAAAGAAAATTGGAAATTGTCAGGGCTTTAGCTACGAAGCCTAGCTTGCTTATGTTGGATGAACCCGCAGCCGGTATGAATCACAGTGAAAAAGCGGAACTTAATGATTTGATTCGATTTGTCAAAGATAAATTTCACTTAACTATCCTGATCATCGAACACGATATGAAAGTGGTCATGAATATTTGTAATCGAATTGCTGTTTTACATCGTGGAAAAAAAATTGCTGAAGGAATTCCTGCACACATCAAATCGTCGCCTGAAGTTATTGAAGCTTACTTAGGAAAGCGTCAGACATGAGCCTTACGATTCAAGTGAAAAATTTAAGTGTTAGCTATGGGTTAATAAAAGCCGTCCGGCAAATTTCGTTTGAATTTTCGGCTGGGCAAATTACGTCACTAATTGGTTCTAACGGTGCTGGCAAATCCACAACATTAAAAGCTTTAGCTGGATTACTTCCGCATACCGGCGAAATTCTATTTAATAAAAAAAATATTGCACACCTGACCACACCCCAACGGCTAGATATAGGACTGGCTCTTTGTCCAGAAGGACGCGGTATATTTCCTAATTTAACAGTCATTGAAAATTTACAATTAGGTGCCTATACCAATAAATCCAAACGTAAAATTCAAGAACTTATTGAACATCAGTTTACGATGTTTCCACGCTTAGCTGAACGTAAAAACCAACTTGGTGGCACATTATCCGGTGGCGAACAGCAGAT
>JANPNP010000284.1:0-19560 GCA_031427535.1 Bdellovibrionales bacterium
AAGCTAAAATTTCAAAATAGGCTTTTAGTACGGGTTGCAAATCTGGAATTAATGTCATTTTTGTAAATGAATTTTTTGACATAAATTGATTTAAGCTTTCCGGCGACGAACTAGTACTTGTAAGTATCAAGTTTGCAGGACTTGTTCGCACAGCTCTAAAATCAACGACGGCTATATCTGCTTGCACTAACTTTTTCGCAGCATCAAATGCGTGAGAAAAATACTGTGTTTCGATAACTAAAATGTTCGAGCTTAAGTTTGGCTTTTGCTGACTTAAATACGCATTTAAAATGCTGTCATTTACGTTTTCAATTATGACCGATGCCAGCACATCTGAACGGTATAGGCTTAAACATTGGTTGTAAACAAGCTGCGCTGAGATCAAATCTTTGCAGGATAGAATTAGTAACGCTTGATTGCCAACTGGGCTAATTTCGAAAACACGTACCGCTTGTTCATCAGCAAACGAATTTATCATTTGATAAGCAGCACCTATTTTTGTTAAGTCAAATATTAGAAAATGACCTAGCGTGCTTAAATTGCTAGTCAACGATCTCTCCGATCAAGTCATATTCCATGCTGTCAGTAATGCGCACTTTTACGAACTGGCCAATCTTTGCTTGGCCGTCATTAATCAAAACGACACCGTCAATTTCCGGGGCTTGTTGCGACATTCGTCCTTGCAGTAGCAGCTCAGTTTCTTCACTGTGCCCTTCAACAACGACTTCTAACGTTTTACCAATAAAGGCCTTATGTTTTTCCCGTGAAATATTTTGCTGAATTTCCATCAAGGCATCATGTCTGAAATCTTTAATTTTTTCTTCCACTTGATTGGCCATTTTTCCACCAGGAGTGTTTTCCTCGGGCGAATATTTAAAGCAACCCACACGGTCAAACTTTTGTTCAGCAACAAACTTTAATAAGTCCTCGAACTGTTCAGCGGTTTCGCCTGGAAAGCCAACGATGAACTGAGTGCGGATGACTGCGTCCGGAATTTCAGTACGGATTTTAGTTAGCACACTTACGATTTCTTCTTTGGTCATTTTACGATTCATGCTTTTTAAAACGTCGTTATTAATGTGCTGCAATGGCATATCAAAATAACGGACGAACTTAGGATTGTTTTTTATTAATTCAATCATTTCATCAGTAATTCCATCCGGATATAAATATAACAACCGGATCCATCTGATTCCCTCCACTGTAGCTAGCTCACGCAATAATTCAACCGGACTTTCCTTTGCTTTGGCATCTTTTCTGCGAATATCCCACCCGTAATCTGTAAAGTCATGACTGATAATAATTAGCTCTTCGACACCACTAGCTGCCAAAAGTTTTGCTTCGTTAACGATGTTTTTAATATGGCGGGATTGCAAATTTCCGCGAATAAGTGGGATGGCGCAAAATGCACAGCGCTTCATGCAACCTTCAGATATTTTTAAATACGCGCGGTGTTTGGGTTGTGAATTCACCCGCGGAGTTGACTCTTCTTGTAAATAGGTTGGAAGATTGAAGAAGGTCTTTCCTTTATCACCCTGTTCATGTTTTTTTAAAATTTTTGCGATGTTCTGAAATTCTCCAGATCCTACAAAAAGGTCTGCTTCGGGCAGACCTTCAACAAGGTCATTTTTGTAACGTTGGGTTAGACAGCCGGCTACAACAATTTTTTTAATTTTTCCATCTTGTTTTAGCTGAGCCATATCTAATATACGCTGGACTGATTCTTTTTTTGAATCTTCAACGAAGCCGCATGTATTTACAACGACAGTGTCAGCGCCTTCGGCGTCACCCACCACGTCGTATCCGTCGTTCATTAAGGTGCCGGCCATGATCTCGCTGTCGACTAAGTTCTTAGGGCAGCCTAAGCTTATAAAGTGGACCTTTTTTCTTGTTGATAAAGGTGATTCAATTTTTTGCTCTACTGTTTTCATTGGGTAACCACCTGATCTGAAGCTTTTGCTTTGTATTCGAATGTACTTTTAGCAATTTTTTTCTTTAAACTTAAGTCTTTAAAAAGTATTGAGGTCATCGTGTCCACATCATCTACGAAAACAATTGATACGATTTTCTTCTGCGGAACGTTAAGCTCTAGTTTGAAATTCTTCAAGTTTTCCATCTTTGGCTTAAGATCCAAAACGAGCAGATCACCCTTTTGTTCCGACTTTGTAATTTTAAATTCATTAAAAAACGTTTTCGAGTTCGAAAATAAGTTCACCAAGCTTTGCAAAAAAATCGGCGTTTTTTTTGTAATTACAGTTACTTTGCGGATTCCATCTTTATCAAAGTCTTGATCCGGATGATCAACTAACGTCAGCTTCTGATCTTTAAAGAAAAGTTCAGTTTTCTTATCTGAATTTAAAAGTAAGTAAAATTTCCCGGCAGAATATTTCATTATACCTTTATTAATAGATTTTGTACCTAAAGTTAATTTTTCATCCTGCTTTTCAACATCTACAGTGATGTATTTAGCATTCGAATAAAGGTCTAAAATTGCGGTCGCAACTTTTTTATTTTCTTGCTGAATTTCTTTGTCCGATTTGGTGGCTACTGCGATCAATGAATACGTCATAGCTACGATAAATATAGAAATTAATTTCATGGGTGTTAATATAGCAAATGCCGCCTAAGAAACAAGGCCTGCTTGTACTTTGGCGTGCCGGTGAAATAGCGTCACAAGTGTGGCCTTTTTAACTGTCCCCAAAGCTTCTAAAGACTGCCTAAAACTGCTGCCTGAGGTAAGGATGTCATCTACCACAAGTACATGTTTGGATTCTAAACCCAACGTATTTAAATTCTGTGTAATTAGTTCACAGACTTCGATCGAGTTTTTTGCGCGCTCGGCTTTCGAACGCTTTTTTTGCTCTTTGAAAGCACTACCCTCAGAAGACTTTTTAAGAATATCTAGAATAGGCTTTTGCAAAACCATTTGAGCCACATTAGCAAATATTTGACCATGAATTGACTGCTTCGTCGATCCAGGAATAGGCACGATGTAGTCGATATCGTGCACATCAATCTTATCAGTAAGTTTAAAAAGCAGGACCTCTGCATAGTATTGCCATGCTTTAACAGACTTGTCTGATTTAAATCTGTAGACCATCTCGGATATAAGATCGCTTTCTTCGGGAATCCAATCAATAAGATGAAAACTAGATCGATTCGTTTCACAAATTTTTTGGTGCAAACAGACACGAGGTTCAACTTTAAAATGGTAGCAAGTTTCACAAAACAAATGATTCATTACAAAGTAAGAGCCGCAGCTAAGGCACACCGGATTAAATATTTTTTGTTTCAGTTTCTGCATCATTTGTTATCTTGCTGCAAAAAAATGTCTTTATGGCTTGTGGATAAAGCGTTTAGTTTAAATGTTGTGGTACGGAATTCGATTCAATATTGTGTAGGCTCGGTAAAGCTGCTCTAAAACTACGACTTCTGCTACCAGGTGATTCATCGTCATTTCAGACAAACTAATTTTTTGATGGGCTTTATTTTTAATTGCTTCACCTACTCCGTAGGCACCGCCAATAACCAGGACTGCACGTTTTTTTCCAGATTGTTCGGCTTTTTCGATCAGCTTTGAAAATGCGACTGAATCTGTAGCTTTACCTTTTTGATCGAACAGAATGATATAATCATCAGAAGTTAGTTTTTCTAAAATCTTTTCTTCTTCAAATTTGATTTTTATAGCTGCTTGCTCTCGGTCAACTTTGTTCGACTTCAAATGGACCGCTTCGAATTTTACGAAATGATTAATTTTGGTTTTATATAGCGCTTCTGCCTGTTCAAACCAAGGCTCATTTGCAGTTTTAAAATCAAGCAAAAGCCATTTCATAAATTACATTTTGTTCGGAATTTTCAGATCGGCCAAGGAAAGCTCGGTGCCATCTTTCCATAGGTCTTCCAATCTGTATTCTTGGCGAACAAAATCATAAAACAGGTGCACAATCAGTGAACCGTAATCGACCACGACCCAGCGACCTTCATCGACACCCTCTACACTTAAAGGATAAACGTTAAATTCATCTTTTATAGCTTTCACTAAATTATCCGCCATAGATGATGTGTGTCGGGTGCTGGTGCCCGATGCAACCAATGAATAATCGCACATTGTCGAATGACTTTGTAAATCAAAGCCGCGCACAGCAATTGCTTTTTTATCAAATAACACTTGCGAGCAAAATTCTGTGAATTTCTGGTAGTCTGAAATCTTCTCTTTTGAAACCTTATACAGATCGTTTGATTTTATATAACTTTCAACTGCAAGCGGAAGAAATTTTTCAGTTGGTCTGCCAAGTCGCAACTTCTTGCGCAATTCAGATGATGAAATTTCTAAGTCATTCAACGTTATAAATTCGATCGATCTGCCAGTTGTTAGCTCAAGGGTACCAAAGTCGCTGTCTGCAACTAGTGGCGTTAAATAATCTGGCCATTCTTTTTCAGTTTCTGGAATTTGAAAACCCGGACGGGTCGTAACAACAATGTTAACCAGTTCAAGAATTTTTTTATAATCCTTCCACTGTGAAAATGATTCAAAATTGTCGGCGCCAATAATAAGATACAGTTCGTTACTTTTGTATTGCTTCAAAAGTTCTTTGATCGTGTCGATAGTAAAACTTTTCCCGCCACGTTTAATTTCAATATCGCTAACAATAAATGCTTTTCCGTAAGAGCTGAAAGCTTGTCGACACATTTCCAGTCGGTGCGCATCAGCCGGGCCTTCCATAGGAATTTTCAATGGGTTTTGGCTGTTCGGCATGATGTGAATTAGATCAAAGCCCATTTTCTTTTGAACTGTAGTTAAACTATTTACGTGGCCATTGTGTGGAGGATTGAAGCTTCCTCCGAAAATTCCGATTTTCATAGTGTCCCTTTATAATCGTTCTTGAATTGAATTGGCGTCCGAATCAGTTTCTTTCGAGCGCAGAATTTTTTCAGCAATATAACCTAAAAACTCTTTCATGTTTTTCCCAGTGACAGCTGAGATAGCAAATACATCAACATTAAATTTTTTCTTAAATTGAATCTTTAATTTTTCTGCCTGGTCTGTGCCAAGTAAATCAATTTTATTTAATACGACAATTTGTTCACGCGAAGATAGTGGGAAAAATTCGTCTTTATCTTTATTCAATTCGTCGTACATTTTTAATTCATAGTTGATGTCTTCAAAATCAGTCATAGGCTCGCGGCCGCTCATGCCTGACACATCAACGATGTGAATAAATAGACTAGTGCGTTCGATGTGTTTAAGAAATTGAATTCCTAGTCCGACACCCTGATGGGCACCTTTAATTAAGCCTGGAATATCTGCCAAAACGAAATTGCTATACTCGCCAACTTTCACAACGCCCAATTGGGGAGTCAAAGTTGTGAAAGGGTAGTTTGCTATTTTTGGCCTTGCTGCTGAAACGCGTGAAATAAACGTGGATTTCCCGGCGTTTGGAAAACCAATAATACCCACATCAGCAATTAGTTTTAACTCTAGTGTAATTTCTAATGATTCACCATCTTCACCGGGCTGCGCATGCTCGGGCGCCTGGTTGATACTATTTTTAAAAAAGGTATTTCCTTTGCCGCCGCGTCCGCCGCGAAGAACTGTTACTTGTTGGTTTTTATTTAGGTCATACATCACTTCGCCGGCTTCGCTACGAATAATGGTGCCTTCTGGAACAACGATTACTAAATCAGTCCCCTGGGATCCAAAACAATTATCGCGCGCCCCAGCTTGGCCACTTTCGGCCGCATATTTTTTGTGAGATTTAATATCGACTAGTGAATTTATATGACGAGATGTTTTAAAAACAAGGTCCCCGCCTTTGCCGCCGTCGCCACCGTCGGGGCCACCGCGTGGTGTTCCAGATTCGCGGCGAAAGCTGACACTACCTGGGCCGCCGCGGCCCGATGAGATTTTAATTTTTACTTCGTCGACGAACTTCATAATATTTTCTACTTCTGCATTTTAAATGCATGCTCAAAACAAAAGGAGCCATGGGGCTCCTTTAAGAGAAATAACAATTTGATATTGTTCTTCTTTTACGCTGTTTTTGGGTAAACGCTAACTTTAAATTTTTCTTTCGAAAATCTTTCAAATTTAACTAAACCCTCGATCACAGCGTATATCGTGTGATCACGACCAATTTTTACGTTGTTACCAGTTTGGAATTTGGTTCCACGCTGACGAACGATAATTGTTCCTGATTTTACATTTTGACCGCCAAAACGTTTCACGCCTAAGCGCTTCGAGTTTGAATCCCGGCCATTCTTGGTACTACCACCCGCTTTTTTCGATGCCATACTAACTCCGTGTTTACTTCATTAACGTTAAATAATTACTTTTTCTTCTTCGTTGCTTTTTTTGCTGATTTTTTTACAGCGCGCTTAGAAGTTGCCTTCTTAGCTACTTTTTTTGCTGCCTTTTTCTTTTTAGGCGCAGCAACTTTTTTAGCTGGTTTTTCTGCTGGAGCCGACTGTCCAACCGCTGCTTCTGCGCGAGCTCGGCTATCAGAAACTTTCAACAAGATGCGCTCTTCACGTAATGAAGCCATATCTTTTACTACTGGCGTTGCATCAGTTTTTGATGTTGTGCCATCTGGGGATGTAATAGATTTAATAAAAATTTCTGTGAAGTTTTGCTTATGGGTCGCAAACTTTCTGTAGCCTTGACGACGCTTCTTTTTGAAGACCAAAACTTTGCGAGTCTTAGCTTGTTTTGTCACAACTACAGTCACAAGTGCGTTCTTTACAAGTGGAACTCCAACGTGCGCTTTATCTCCGCCAAGCATTAGGACTTCAGTGATATTGAACTCTGCGCCTAGGTCTTGTTCGACTTTTTCGATTTGTAATACATCACCAGCTTGAACTTTATATTGCTTACCGCCGGTCTTAATAATAGCGTACATTTTTCCTCCGCTTGAAATTTTCACTCGTAATTAACTCATGATAAGATTTGTTTTTTTGCCATTTCTTAAGCAGAGTTGTCAATGCGATTTAATAGTTTTCAGACGAATTAGTCTTTCACAGGCTGATTTGTTTTCAAGGTTTTTAAAAATTCAATGCCAAAACCTAGACTTAGTTTGTTCTTACTTAAAATAGCTGAACAATTTCAGCTATTTAGTTATCCTGAAAGATCTCGTATTGTTCCGTGTGATAATTAGGCTCTATTTTAAAGGCAATTGTTCGATTAAGTCTTTTTTCCAAAACCTCAAGGGTCTCCGATTCAACTTCATAAACCCAATCTACAATTTTAGCGTGGCAATGAACGATAATTCCTTTTTTCTTGGATTTGTCTTCCATACGAATTTCACGTTCAAGTTCGCGAAAAATCTCATTGGCAATTGTATTTTTTCGTTTGATGTAACCCTTGCCATCACAGTAGCTGCAAGGCTCGCACAAAGTTTTTACTAAGCTTGGGCGAATTCGTTTTCGAGTCATCTCGACTAGCCCTAATTCGGACATTGAAATGACATTTGTGCGGCTACGATCTTTTTTTAATTCTTCTGCCAACGCGGAAAGAACTTGATCACGGTGCACCTGTTTTTCCATATCGATAAAATCGATAATAATTATTCCACCAGCATTTCGAACACGCAGCTGATGAGCGATTTCTTTTACTGCTTCTAAGTTTGTTTTTAAAATTGTGTCTTCTAAATCTTTTTTCCCGACGTAGCGGCCTGTGTTAACATCGACCACAACCAGCGCTTCGGCTTCGTCGACCACAATGTATCCACCTGATTTGAGCCAAACCTTTCGTTCCATCGCGCGAGAAATTTCTAAATCAATATCATAAAGATCAAAAAGTGGTTTTCGCTCTTCGTATAGAATTATATTCTGGCGATACTTTGGCATAAGCTGCGTTACAAATTTAGAAACTTTTTTGTAAACTTCGACGTCGTCAACCCATACCGTGGCTACTTGTTCGCTCATTAAATCACGAAGAGCGCGCAGTTCAACGTCAAGTTCGGCATGAACGCTGCCGGCAGTTTTTTTCTTTTCGTAATTTTTTTGAATTTCTTTGCCTAAACGGTCAAGGTATTCAATATCGGCACGAAGTGATTCTTCAGTGGCCCCCTCTGAGGCTGTTCGTACAATAACTCCGCCCGTGGGATTTATTTTTTGAATTATTTTTTTTAGTCGTTCCTTTTCGCCTTCGTCTTCAATTTTTCTGGAAATGCCTGTGTGTTTTATATACGGCATGTAAACTATCCCGCGGCCGGGAAGCGAAATGTGTGTGGTAATGCGAGCACCTTTTGTTCCCAGCGGGTCTTTTGCAACTTGGACCATCAAATGGTCACCCTCTTTGATTAAATCTTGGATAGGTGTTTTGATTTCACGAGATGGTCGACCATCTTCGGCATGATCATTGGATTCAGTTTCTGTTTCGTCGTGTTCAAAAAATTCTTTGCCTTCTTCAGTAAGAATGTCGCCCACATATAGAAAGGCTGCTTTATCCAAACCGATATCTACAAAGGCTGCCTGCATACCTGGCAAGACGCGCGTAATGATGCCTCGGTGAATAGTGCCGACCAAGGTCGGGGAAGTTTTACGTTCAATTTTTAAGTCCATTAAAACGCCAGCTTCAACGTAGGCCACGCGCGTTTCGTGCGATCGAACGTTTATTAGAATTTCTGCTGCCATGGACGCCTTTCCAGGTCAATTTGACACAAATTAGCCATTGGACCTGTTGAAAACAAGCTCAGTCATACCGAAGAATAGATTGATAAGCAATTTTTGGAGAACACAATGGCTACAATTGATGATCTATTTCGTTTAATGGTTGAACAAAAAGCCTCGGATCTTCACTTAACAAGTGGCGCTCCGCCCTATTTGCGACTTCATGGCGACATGCAGCCCTTAAATTACCGCGAACTTTCTAATCAAGACATTCAGGGTTTAATTTTTGAAATTTTAAGTGAGAAACAAAAAAAATCTTTTATTGAAAAGTGGGAACTTGATTTTGCTTACGTCGTGGAAGGCTTAGGCCGTTTTCGATGTAATATCTTTATGCAGCGTCGGGGCCTTGGAGCTGTCTTCAGAACAATTCCAGAGAAAATTAAAACAGCTGCTGAACTGAACCTGCCCCAAAGCATTATCGACTTAGTCGATTGTGATCGTGGTCTAATTTTAGTGACTGGTCCAACTGGATCAGGAAAATCAACAACGCTAGCTGCAATGATTCAACACATAAATGCTAATCGTGAAGGACACATTTTAACTGTGGAAGATCCGATCGAGTTTGTGCATCCCAATTTAAAATGTTTAGTTAATCAACGGGAAGTTGGTACTCATACAAAAACGTACGCTAACGCCTTGAAAGCGGCACTGCGTGAAGATCCAGATATTATATTAGTCGGCGAGCTTCGTGACCTAGAAACCATTTCATTAGCACTTACTGCCGCAGAAACAGGTCACTTGGTTTTTGCAACTTTGCATACAAGTTCTGCCGCTAAAACTATTGACCGTATCATTGATGTATTCCCTTCAGGGCAACAAGGCCAGATCCGCACCATGCTTGCAGAATCACTTCGCGGTGTTGTTGCACAAAGCCTGTTTTCACGTGCAGATGGTCAGGGCCGCGTTGCTGCCTTCGAGATTATGAAAGGCACCAAAGCCATTGCGAATTTAATTCGTGAAGCTAAGATTCATCAGATTCCATCTATTATCCAAACAAGCGCGTCGCAAGGTATGGTTCTTTTTGAAAAGTCTGTTGAAGATTTAGTTAAAAAAGGACTTGTGACATCGGCAGATGCGAAAACATTTCTTGGAAAAGATGATCCCTCCGTAAACCTGTCGCCAATGCCGGGGAAGAAAACGGCGTAATTGTACGCTTAAGTAAACAAAAATAGAACTGTTGCTAGTCGATTAAAAAAGCTTTAGTTTTTGGCAATGAAGAAAATTTCAGGCACGCCAAATCCTAAAGACCTAGCAGCCTACATCGATCACACCCTGTTAAAACCCGATGCAACTAGGCAGCAGATTCGCTTGTTGTGTGAAGAGGCGTTGGAAAATCATTTCTTTGCTGTATGTGTAAATTCATTTCATTTAGCTACCTGTGTAGAGATATTACGAAATACGAAAATAAATTTGGCCTGCGTTGTGGGCTTTCCTTTAGGTGCTTGCGAAACCTCGGTTAAAGCTTATGAAGCTGCGCGTGTTTTTACTTTGGGCGCTAACGAAATTGATATGGTCCTAAACATAGGGGCACTAAAAGCAAAAGAGTATTCATTTGTTGAAAAAGAAATTGCAGAATTAGTACGTGTTGCTACTGGCCGAACTGTAAAAGTTATTTTAGAAACTTCGCTATTAACACATGATGAAAAAATCACGGCATGTGAAATTGCAGTCCATGCCGGCGCCCATTTTGTCAAAACCAGTACTGGCTTTAGCGGCGGTGGGGCAACGGTTGAGGATGTGCTACTTATGAAAAAAACTGTCGGAGCAAAAGTCATGGTAAAAGCTAGCGGTGGGATTAAAGACTATGCCACCGCGATGGCATTAATTGCTGCCGGAGCAACGCGCCTTGGAACAAGTTCTGGTGTTGCATTAGTCACTGGCCAAAATATGCAGGCTGGCTATTAATGCTAGCTAGGGAAATAATTAAAAAAAAACGAAATAAACAAGAGCTTACGCTAGAAGAAATTGAATTTTTTATTTTGGGTTATACGCGTGGTGAAATTCCAGATTATCAGATGTCGGCCTTATTGATGGCGATTTATTTTAATGGAATGTCCGCAGCGGAATCGGTTGCGTTAACTAAAACTATGCTGCATTCGGGAATTACTGTTGATACAAAAAGCATTGCGGGATTTAAAGTTGATAAACATTCAACCGGTGGAGTTGGCGATAAAACAAGTTTGATTTTAGGTCCCATAGTTGCCGCCGCTGGAGTGTATGTGCCGATGATTTCTGGCCGAGGACTTGGCCACACGGGTGGAACTTTAGATAAACTGGAAAGCATTCCTGGGTTTAACACACAGCTTAGCCTAACGAAATTTGTAGAGTTAACAAAAAAAATTGGTACGTGTTTTATTGGTCAAACAGTCGATATTTGTCCGGCAGATAAAAAAATATATGCCCTTCGTGATGTGACAGCCACGATTGAAAGTTTACCGTTGATTTGCGCCAGCATTATGTCAAAAAAAATTGCTGAAGGTATCGACGGCCTAGTTCTAGATGTTAAGTATGGCACGGGCGCATTTATGAAAACCGTTCCGCAGGCAAAAGAACTGGCGCTTGCATTAATGGAAATTGGCCGTAGTTACGGCAAAAAAGTCAGTGCGCTGCTGACGTCGATGGATCAGCCACTGGGGCGTTTTTCCGGAAACTCTTTAGAAATATTTGAATGTGTGCAGATTATGAAAAACCAAAAATTTATTGCTGCCAGCGGCAGGGACTTGTATACCGACACGCGCGAACTTTCCTTACAGCTTTCAGCCCATATGATTTTTCTATCTGGAAAAACTGACAGCATTAGTAGCGCCTACAATTTGGCAGTTGAAATGTTAACTTCGGGCAGGGCATTGGATGTATTTGAACGCATGTGTATTGCGCAAGGTGGGAATTTATCTGGGTTACCGATTGCAAAACAGAAATTTGAAATGAAAGCCTCTGTAGCAGGGTACGTTAGTTTTTTTGATGTCGAGAAAATGGGATTAGCAGGAATAATTCTACGCGCAGGCCGTCGCGTATCATCAGATATTCTAAATTTATCGGCTGGGATCGAATTTCATAAACAACTTGGCGATGCCGTAACAATTGGGGATTTAATATTCACAATTCACGGCGATGAGCCTGAATTATTTGAAGCTGCTCAGAAAATGCTTTCATCAAGCTACGAAATTTCGTTGCAAAAACCTAAGGTGCACGTTCTGATTAACGAAGTGCTACTTTGATTAGCCACAGGCTTACTTAAGGATATTTATGGTCATACAAAAATTAACAGAAGCCGTTAACTTTATAAAAACTAAGACAAAGGTTAAACCCAAAATTGGAATAATTTTGGGTTCAGGTCTTGGCCATTTTGTGCAACACATGACCGTAGAGTCGACTATTCCGTTTCATGAAATTCCGCATTTTATTCCCCCCACTGTCGATGGGCATTCTGGCAATTTGATTTTTGGAAAGGTAGATTCAGCTGATATCGTCGTTTTGCAAGGTCGCCTTCACTATTATGAAGGTCACAGCATGGAAACCGTCGTATTTCCTGCGCGGACTATGGCATTGCTAGGAATTGAAATACTTATTGTTACCAATTCGGCAGGTGGTTACGGTGACGGCATGAAGGCCGGTGATTTTATGATCATCGAAGATCATATCAATTTGATGGGGACGAACCCGTTGATGGGACCAAACTTAAAAGAACTTGGTCCACGCTTTCCAGATATGACAGAAGCTTACGACAAAGAACTTATTGCCATAGCGGAAAGAATACTTCGCGGACAGCAAACATTTTTTCATAAAGGAATTTACGTCGGCGTAACGGGCCCAACATATGAGACCCCATCAGAAATTAAAATGTTTAAAACATTTGGCGGCAAAGCTGTTGGTATGTCGACTGTGCCGGAAGTGATCGCAGCCAACCATCTGGGCGTTCGCGTTGCAGCGATTTCCTGCATAACAAATTTGGCTGCGGGTATTTCGCAGAATAAATTAACCCATTCCGAAGTTACTGAAACGGCTAAAAAAGTTGAACAAAAGTTCTGTGCATTTTTAACCGAATTCGTGACAAAGGTTTAATGACCAAAGGCCAGCTACCAGTCCAGCTATCAGGACCTTATCTCGACTCAAAATAAGACAAAAACATTCCGAATAGCTAACCATCACAGGCACGCAAAAGGGTCTTAATTACTAAGATCAGGACGATCTTGTGATGGAGTCAACATGGATGTTGTCAAAGTCTTAGCAGTAAATTTAACCTTTCTTTTCTTAGCTACTGCATGTAATCAGCAAAAAACTATTGAATCCGTTTCAATTCAAGCTCAAGAATGCGTTGGCGAAGTAGCCGAAAATCGCTTTGTCGTTCACTGGGAAGATGACAGCTTTAGTACCGAGCGCGGGGAAAATTTAGAACATTTTAAGGCGACATTCGTAAAAGAAAATCTTGAACTTATTAAGCACGTCGATGTCGATCAAGTTGTTCGCACGCAACAGAATGTTAAAAATTTTCAATCACAAACACCTAGCGAGGCACCAATCAATTGGGGACCAGAAATGGTTAAAGCCCCTGTTTTATGGAATCAGGAAATTCTGGGTCAGGGTGTGATTGTAGCCATTGTTGATGGAATGGTTGATGTGACCAACAAGCAACTACGACCAAATATATTAGTAAACACTTTAGAAATTCCAGGAAACAAGATTGATGATGATCAAAACGGAGTTGTCGACGACGACCTAGGGGCACAATTTAATAGTGAAGTGAATAAACCATTAATTAATACGCACGGATCACATGTGGCAGGCATTATCGGTGCTGATATTAGCCAAGGTCCCATTCAAGGTATTGCACCAAGGGTTAAAATTCTTCCTGCGCAATTTATCGATAATGATGGGGCTGGAAATATCGGCGATGCCATCAATGCCATGAATTATGCCGCAAAACGTGGTGCAAAAATTTTGAATTTAAGTTGGGGCGGCGCACCCTGCATGCCAAATTTAGCTTCCGCGCTAGAGACTTTGTCTCGTCGGGGAGTTTTAATTGTTACTGCCGCCGGAAATGACGGTAAAAACGTGGACGAGCGACCGAATTATCCCTCTGCATTTGGTTTACTAAATCAAATTAACGTCGCGGCCTCGACGGTAGATAATTTTTTAATCTATTTCTCAAATTTTGGCATGCGCAAGGTACACGTTGTAGCTCCTGGAGTCGACATTGAATCCACTATTCCAGGTGATCGCACTCAAAAAATGAGTGGCACAAGCATGGCAGCACCATTGACGGCCGGTGCTGCAGCACTACTTTGGAGTGCCTATCCTGCTGCGACCACTCAGCAAATAAAAACAGCAATACTTCGCGGTGTGGATGCTAAAGAAGGATATTTGTATCCCGTTTCAACTCGCGGCCGCATAAATGTCGAAAAGTCTTTGGCCGAATTAAAAAAGTTATTAGGACTTTAGGCCTTTGAAATTATACCACCTTTTCTTAGTGCTAATTTTGTCAGAGTTTTGCTTCGCAGAGCCTTTGCGATTTTCTATTTCAGACGAGAATCAGTATTTTTATTTAAATCCTAAGAATAGCGCAAATTTTTATTCGAAATTAGAAATCAAGTCCTTCGGCGCATTTGAACTTACTGACGATCATAGTTTTAAATATGATGCGACAATTAATTACGTCCATTTAAACAAACAAGATTTAAAAAAGGCAACACTGATTCCAAATCGCTTTGGATTTTTTGGTAGTCTTGCATTTCTAGACTATCAATTGGGGTTTTGGCAACACTCAGCTGAAGGAACCGATTTGAATAATCTTTTCGATGTTGTGCACGGAAAAGATTACCGCAACCCGTTTTCATCAGAAAATCTTTCGGCCGCAGGATTACACTTAAGTACAACTTTTGACATATTGAACTGGCAACTTTTTTTTATTCCACAGAATACGAAGTCTATCTTGCCAGACACTCAATCACCTTGGTGGCCAAGAACTGATGCCCTACCCATAACAAATTCATCAGGAACTTTTAACTTACCTGACAATGTCAGCTATCGCTTTCGAAATGAAAGCGAATACCGAATGCCCTTTGCAAACAACTGGGGTAGCACTGCAAAACTAAGCTTTAATAATTTTGATATGCATCTGATGTATTTTTCAGGGGCCAGTCAAATTCCGCAAATTTCTCCGCACTTTAATATTGATGTGACATCCATTACCCACTGGTTGGTGTGGTTCGACCCCCAATAGAGTTGGACGTAACGTGGGTTCGGGCACAGCATGGCGGAGTTGGGCTTTCAAGCGTGCTTGGTTCCTACATTGTTAAGGCTTTTTGTAAAAAACAAAAGACTTTTACAGCAAATGAAACCGAAGCAACGTCGTGTAATGGTGCCATTGAAAGTAGTTTGGCTATAGGCAAAAAATCGATTCGGTATTTTCTGCAGGTCAATCGCTTGTGGAAAAAAGAAGATACGAATTCAGAACTAGAAACACTGCTCGGGTTTTTTGAAAAATCAACGGCAGTTGGCTTTTTACTTGAGCTAAATCCCGAAAATATTTTTTCAGGAGTCGCTGTTTACAATGAGAAAAGTCCTTCCGTGTTGACTTCGGCACGATATGAAAAAAAGTGGTCTGACAGCTTTCGAACGACATTAGGATTAAACATCATATCGGCGCAAAACGAACCCTTAGCAAAAGCCTACGATCAAACTGACAACGCCAGTTTAAAATTTACCTACGACTTTTAATTTTTCTTTAGCTGCACGAACAAAGTTTCTGCATTAATAAATTTAGAATTCTGCACGTCTAGCAAGTTTACAAGTTTTTCTTTGTTTTGGTGCTTACTAAATACTGTAAGCTTGTCAGCTAAAAGTTTTTGCAACGATGCTTTTATTAATTTTGTAGAAATGCGGCCTGATTGCTTCGCCCAGGATAGAAAATTTGGATATTGCTTTGCAGATAAATCAGAAATACTAGATGTGTTTTGCATTAACGAAATCTGCGCCGTCGTGGCAAAGTACGCAATGTCTTTTCTTTGTTCTGGCGCCGTAGCCCAAGAATTTAATTTAAATGAAAAGCTCATTTTAGCTGGATCGATTAGCTTTACTTCATTAATTTGTGAAACAATTTTCATATTAAAACACTTCGGAAGCGCCATCAGCGATGGCCACGCGAAGAATTGCGCCCAGCGAGAGCAGGTTATTTTTTGTAGTCCAGCATCCAGCTTTGATAGCACCGGATGCTTTTCAATTTCGGAATTCAATTGATCTTTTACTAAAGATTCGATGTATGACTTTTTAACTAGCATCGAGGTCACCGCGTTGTTAGCAATGCTTGCTGTTTCGTCCTGCCTAAAGGTTTGATCAGTTGCATTACCTAGAAAAGTCCAAAGTCTGAACTGATCATCAATGACAACCCGGCCTAGCATAGCTAACTTTTTTGTAAACTGTTTGGAAAGTACTTCTGAAAGACTGCGGTGAACATGCTCGTTAATGATCTGCTCTCGGACAAACTGTAAGACCTTTTCTTGAACCGCTTGGTCTAAACCAGAGATCTGGGTACAGCCTGAAAGAGCTGTGTCTAGCACATCATTTTTCAAGGATGCGCTAACATTAGTAATATTTAAGCTTTTATCCAATGAGGCACTTACCACTTGGGGTTGTCTTAAATGGATTGAGATTGCGGAACACTGCACATTTAAGTTAATTGTTGCCGAGCCAAAGCCTAAGTCGCGGTTCATGGAAATCTGAATAGATACATTTTTTGCTAACACTTCAACATTTTCAAGCACAAGCTCTAGTTTAAAAAGTTGTGTAGATAATTCCGGAGTTAAGTTCTGCAGTTTAAAGCGTCCAGTGAAGGCAAGATGGTCTGAAATTATTTTGCCCTCTGGCAGTGTTAGATTCAATTGACTAACTTTTTCATACTCAAACACAACAGGATTAGCTGCGTTGATAAGCTGCGGAATCCACTGCTGTGCCGGACTCATGACCAAGGCTTGCGCCAGCAGATCTGGACTCAGTACAAGAGTCAAAAAAGCCGAAATATAATGTGGAAGTTTAATTCTAGCTGTTCTCATTTGGATTACTAGACCTTTCGGCAGGAAACTCATGCACCTAAATAGAAAAATGAATGTAATACTACAAATTGTCAGACGCAAAGTCCTGAATAATGTCAGGTTAGTGAACACTATTTTGGGTGTTCTATGTTTGATACTTTTTGGCTTTAGTTGCCTAGCTGTGTTAAAGCTAAAAACTGAGTATTCATTGAAGCAGTTCTATCCTGCAAATCATCCTTTGCTGAAACAAGAAGAAAAATTAAGAGCACTTTTCCATTTTGAAAAAAATCTGTCACTTTTGGTTGTGATGAAATCCAAAGATGGCTCAAGTTGGCTAGGCGAAAAAAATTATTCTACCTTAAAACAAGTACATTCTGCGTTTGCTGCGAACAGTTCATTAAAGTCCGTTGTGTCAATTGCATCCCTGCAGGGTGCCGCTAGTTCCGGAGATGAAATTTCAGTTGGTAATGTTTTTGATGGCGTGACTGCCGCTGAACGCCAACAGCTTGCGCTTAAACACCCGTTTGTTAAGCCCCATCTGTTAGCCGATGATGATTCGGCTACTTTAGTAATTCTTAATTTAAAAGATGCTGCACCACTTGAAATTTTTCAGTACACCCAACGATTAAAAGATTACTTTGCTACTAGCTATCCTAACCTTATAGTCCAGTATGGTGGCTTACCTGTCGTTCAAGCGGATATTAGTATGCTTCTTAAAAAAGAGCTCCTGCGTTCATTGGGATTTGGTTTTCTGCTTTTTCTTTTAGGCCTACTGTTAGTTTACAAACGACCACATTCTGTGTTTCCTGTTTTTCTAACTCTTATTTTTGTGAATACAGTTATTTTAGGTACCTTAGCTTTCTTTGGAATATCGTTAAATGTTCTTTTGACGACTCTTCCGATTCTAATTTCTTTGGACGCCATTTCACTTGTTATTCATATACAATCCCATTACACAAAAACAAAAAAGCTGTGGACCACGTACCGCGAACTGTTTTGGGAAAACCTATTGGCGGTTACAACAACAGGCATGGGATTTTTAATGCTTCAAACGTCTTCGTCTGGCCTTATCAAAGATTATGGCCTTATAGTGGGTGTAAGCTCGCTAGCTGTGTGGCTGCTAGTTCATTTGGTTATGATTCCGATCGTAGCCGTTTTTAGTACCTGTGATTTTCGCAACTGGATTCATAAACCTGCCTACTGGTCACTATGGGCTATTACAAACAGAAAACCTGTACTCGTCGGATCATCATTTATATTTGTCTTCGGCTTCTACAGCTTAACTCAGATAAACTGGAACACACGCATTTTAGATGATTTGCCAGATAAAGAACAAGCGCGCCTGACAACGGAATATATTGATCAAAAATTTGGTGGTACGCTTGAAGCAAACTTTGTACTTTCCACTGCTGCTGGTTGGCAAAGACCGCAGGCACTAAAAAAGCTGGATGTTGCGATACTAAAAATAAAATCGCTTTCCCCGGTGGGATCAGTTATTTCGGTAACAGATATATACAAATCAATTTCGACCGGCAGTAAAAACAGACTGCCCGCTTCAAGTGGTGATTTGGCTGAAAAAAACTTTATGTTTTCCATGTCTGCAGTTAATCCTATTGAGAAATTTATTTCTGCCGATCAAAAAAATGTTTTAGTTCAGGTGCGCTATAAGGATCAACCCTCGGATAAAATTAACTTAGCTAAAACAAAGATTATTTCAATTTTAAAGACTGCCTTTCCGCAATCACAAGTTGCTTTCTTCGGCTTCGGCACTCAGTTCCACGCCATTAACCAAGAGGTTTCAAAAGCTTTGGTTTTCAATTTCTGGCATGCATTGTTGGCAATCGGAATTGTTCTGGCATTTGTATTTAGATCATGGCGCTGGGCTTTGCTAGCGTGCCTTCCGAATATGATACCGCCACTAGTATTGTTTATTTTTTTAAATCTTAACCAAGTTGCAATGAAACCAAGTGTTGCAATAATATTTTCGATCGCAATTGGCCTAGCGTTTACCAACACGGTTTACGTTCTTGGGCGTGTCTTGAAGCTACAGCGTCAAAATAAATATGTTAGCTACTTTCCGCTTAAAAAAGCATTAATCGAAGAATCAAACCCGTGTTTGTTAGCAACCACGTTAGTGGTGCTTGGCTTTGTGGTGTTTTTGTTTTCTTATTTTGGAATGAATCGAATGTTTGGACAGTATATGATTTTATCTGTGCTTGCCGCACTTTTTGGGGACCTTATTTTTCTACCAAGTTTTTTATTTCAGTTTCGAAAACATTTTATGAGTTTTGCACTGGCGTCACTTCTACTTTTTTCTAGCAAATCGATTGCAGCAATTGATGATGCTAGCGCCATTTTAAAAAAGTCCCAGTCATTACTAACTTCACAGGATGATGTGGCTTTAATGACAATGAAAATCATTGAAGCTGATGGCTCGAAAAAGGAACGCGAGCTTTTTATCAAAAGAAAATTTTCAGCGAAAAAAAATCATGTGCTGGTGAAAATTAAAAAACCTACAGACCAAAAAGGCGCTGGTTTACTGACAATAATTGAAAATGGATCCGAACAGCAATGGCTTTATTTGCCAAGCTCAAAACAGGTGCGTCGTTTTGTATCAAAAAATAAACAAGAAGGCGTCATGGGTTCAGAACTTAGCCCGCAAGATTTGGACTTAACAACGGTACAGTCTTCGACCGCTAAGCTTATTAAAAAAACAAAAGTGGGCGCAGTCGAAGTTGCCATGATTGAGGTAAAATCAGGTTCTAACAAAACAGCTTATTCTAAAGCGACTTTATGGATTGGCCTGGCGCAGTCCCTTCCCTTACGTATTGAGTACTTTGGCACCAACGGAGCTGCATTAAAACGC
>JANPNP010000285.1:0-1711 GCA_031427535.1 Bdellovibrionales bacterium
GAATTCAAATGGAAGCGCGTGCTTTACTGCTAAAATCACCAGGCAGAAATGTCTTAATTGATACCGGAAATGGTAGCGACTTTGTGGCTAAGTACGGGGAAAAGTTAGGAAACAAATTTGCGGAAATCTATGCCGTCCAAGAAGGCGGTCCTACTTTGCTTTCATCACTGAAAAAACACAATTTAAATCCGGAAGATATTACGGATGTGATATTAACACATTTGCATTTTGATCACGCTGGTGGTGCGACCACAGAAAAAAATGGCAAGCTAGTGCCCACGTTTCCTTATGCCAAATATCATGTGCAAAGAAAAAATTTTGAAACGGCATCAAAACCTAATTTGCGGGAACGTGCCAGCTACTACCCGGCTAATTTTCAGCCGTTGATTGATACTAATTGCTTAAACCTAATCGACGGCGAAAAAACTAATATCCTACCGGGGATCTCGCTTAAGATTTCAAACGGACATACGGATGCACACCAGGTTGTTATTGTCGAAGACGAAAATACGGCGCTATTTTTCTGTGGTGATGTGGTTCCAACTAGTTCCCATGTGCGCTTGGCTTGGGTTATGGGCTACGATTTAAACCCAATGACATTAATTGAAGAAAAAAAATCATTGCTCGAGCGCGCACTAACTAAAAAAACATATTTGTACTTTGAACATGACCCCTACTGTGACGCTGCCGTGGTTGAACGCAACAAGGACGACTTTGCAGTTAAAGAAAGATACTTGCTGTGATCAAAAAGTTTTTCGCAAGTCTTGGTGAGGAATTTTCAGAAATACATTTTGCGGCATCTAGCCTTGCGTATTCTACTTTGCTTTCGATAGTTCCTTTTCTTGTTGTAGTACTTGCGGTGTTTCAATCTGGTGTCGGATTAGAAAAGTTATATCCTAAGATCGAAGTGCTTTTTACAACCTATCTAAAAGAGTCGACAGGAACCCTTGCCGCAGATTACATCAAAACGGCTTTAGGCACTGTCAGACCAAAAGCGTTGGGCTTAACCGGAACGCTTTTGCTTTTATTTACCTCGTTGGGTTTAATTCGAAATATCGATACGGCTTTTCACCGCATGTGGAAAATAAAAATTAATCGCCCCATCTACAGTCGCATTTTGTTCTACTGGTTAATTCTGCTAGCCGTGCCCGTGTGCCTGGCATTAGTCGTAGGCTTTCGCTCGGCCACATACTTTAATCAAGTCAGTCAAACGATCGAAAATCAATTTATGGTTTCAATTTGGACCGCCACATTTTTATGGCTGATGTTCACACTTATTCCCAATGTAAAAGTAAAAGTGCTAGCTTCATTACCACCGGCAATACTAACCAGTATAGCGCTGAACTTAGTGCAATCATCGTTTCTTTGGTTTTCAATTAAGGTCTTTAAGAAAAATAAAATCTACGGATCCCTAGCCAGTTTTCCGATTTTTCTGATCTGGCTTTTAGTTATTTGGTACGTAATTCTATGCGGAGTTTCGTTCTGCTCTTTTTTACAGCAGAAGATCTTGAAAAAGCCTTAACAACTTCTTCAGCCTTTGCTACTTTGATTTCAATTCCAAAATTGGTTCCGTAGCTCAGTTGGATAGAGCATCTCCCTTCTAAGGAGAGGGTCGTTCGTTCGAATCGAACCGGAATCACCAGTTTTTCTTAATATTTACATTAACTTACAGCCCATCAAAAAAATAAGACCATCAAGTTTAATTTCGTTT
>JANPNP010000286.1:0-11113 GCA_031427535.1 Bdellovibrionales bacterium
ACGACCAAGTACCGCACGCTGAAATTGTCGAGCGGCAGAAAACAAGTAAATACGTTCAAGCTGCAAAGTACGCCAATCAAGGATTTACTGCAGATCAGATCAGTCAGAAAATAGATTTAAACACCGCCGAAATTGAAATGATTATTAAAATGAATAAAGAAAATTTGCAGTTTTCTGAAGAGAATCTTCCGGCATGGATCAATCAAATTAATCAAATGGCACCGCACGCAGCTGGCACCAATCAAACACACAAGCAAGAAATCCAAGATTTTGAACAGCAGCTTAAAAAAATGAATCAAATGGTTTCATCAACTGCCTTTGATACGCAAAAGCCAGATCTGACAAGCATGGACAATATCAAACAACAATTTAATGAAACGTTAGCTAGAAATTCAACTCAAGTTCCACAAACTTTCCTAGATGAGCAAATGAAGGAAATGGTTTTAGAAAATGGAAAATCAGTCAGACCATTTGAATTTAAACGAATCGGCAGCACAAAAAATTAGTTAGGCTTTAGTTTAGTCAGCCTTTAGACTATCTACCAATGTTTTCATGCGGCCAATGGCTTCTGTCATACGCTTGGTTTCAATTGCAAAGCTAAGTCGTAGGTAACCAGGGTTTCCAAATTCTTCACCAGGCACAGTGGCAACAAAAAACGTTTCAAGTAAAATTTTTCCAAAGTCCTGTGACGAACCTACTTTTTGACCTTGAAAGTATTTTCCGATGACCCACGTCACATCAATCCAAAGATAAAATGCTCCTTGCGGCTGGAATACTTTAAATTGGGGAATACTTTTAAACTCTGATTGCGCCGTAACCAATCGTTTGTGCAAAGTTACGTTTGTTTCTTTAATCTCGCTTTCAGCATTTAATAACGCTGGCAACACAGCAGCTTGTGAAATACTGCACGGAGCACCCGTTGACTGGGATGCAAAATCACCAAGGGCTTGAATGATCTGTTGTGGGCCCATAGCCCAGCCAATGCGCCAGCCGGTCATGGCGTAGGCTTTCGAAGCACCGTTTATGACAACAGTTCTATTTTTCAATTGCGGAGCCACATCCAAAATGTGTGGGGCACGGTGGCTGCCATCAAACATCAAGCGGTGATACATATCATCTGTAATAATGTGCACGCGCGGATGCTTATCAAGTACCGCTGCTAATTTTTGTAATTCATCTTTCGTATAGACAAATCCTGTAGGATTTGATGGTGAACAAAATAAAAAAGCTTTGGTTTTTGGGGTGATGTTTTTTTCTAGTGCCTCAGCAGTTAACTTAAAGTTATCTTTCTCAAGGCACGTTACAATTCTTGGAATAGCATCGGCTAACTCAACCATTGCTGGATAACTTACCCAATATGGCGAATGCACAATCACTTCATCCTGCGGATCACACAATACCTGCAAAGCCGCAAAAATAGCGTATTTAGCACCGGTTGTAACAGTCACTTCCTGCACAGTGTATTCCTGATTTAAATCTGTTTTTGTTCGTTGAATAATGGCTTTTCGAAGCTCTAACGTGCCCTGGGCGGCTGTGTATTTGGTGAACCCAGTTTTGATCGCATTGATACCAGCATCAGCAGCAACAGTGTACGTTGGCCAATCGGGTTCGCCGACTGTTAGGGAAATTACATCGTGACCTTTAGCTTGTAACTCTTTGGCTTTAGCAACAAGGAACAGTGTGGGCGAGGTTTTTAATTTCTGTGCGCGCTTCGATAACATCATAAGCCTAGCCCCTTAATTTTTTAGTAATTTCTGGAATAATAAAATCAGGTACTAATCCCTTTAGATTACCACCGTGACGACCGACTTCTTTTACCGCCCGAGAGGAAATAAAATAATATTCAGGTCTTGAGAAAATCATAAACGTTTCAATTTCAGGAGCTAAGCGGTAATTCATGTTGGCTAGTGTGCCTTCGTATTCGAAATCTGCAACAGCGCGTAAACCCCTTACGATCACATGGGCTTTTCGTTTGTGCATGTAATCCACTGTAAGTCCTGAAAATAAATCGACTTCAACATTCTTAAAATGCACTAAGGCTTGTCGCAGAAAACTAGCTCGTTCCTCGACTGTAAATAAATAATTTTTTTGTTTTGATTCAGCGGTTAGGACAATCACATGGTCAAATAATTTCGATATGCGCTCGATGATATCTAAATGACCGGTGGTTACAGGATCAAAGCTGCCAGGGTAAACCGCAATTTTTGACATACGCTAAGATTGCTCTTTTTTCCGAAAGAAAGAAAGTATTTTGTCGCCATAATCTTTAGAATCATAGCGGTGTAAGTTGGTGTACTGGGAATCGATTTTTTCTTGCTTGATCGATTCGATAGCTATCAATGTATTTTGGTCAAAACAACTGCTTGCATCAAGCGCTAGCATAACTTCATGGGCCATTTTTTCTGTAAATGGCGGGTCTATTAAAATCAAAGTGTAAGCGGCTTCCGTGTACGAGCTTATAAATTGCAGAACATCCTTTTTGTGAACACTGTATTCCGATTTTGCAATTTTCAGCAGCGTCAAATTTTTACTGATAATTTGCAATGACTGTACGTTTTTCTCTACGAAATCCACCCGAGCTGCTCCGCGGGATAAGGCCTCAAGCCCTAAGCTTCCCGTGCCTGCAAACAGATCTAAAACAACCGCTTGGTCGACATCGTGCATCCATTTGTTGAACAAAGTCTCTTTGACTCGGTCCATCGTCGGACGGATGTGATCCGCTTGAAATGAAACCAATACCCTACCCTTGTATTTTCCAGAAATTATCCTCATCGGCTTTTCGCCTCAGAAAGATGATTCAATATCTGCTCAACAGTTTCGAATAAATTATCAAAAGGCTTCTTTAAAAACATTTGAATACGCGCATCGGATTTTAGGTACTCTGAACTAAGCTCGGGACCACTGAATGCTGATATGATAAAAAATGGAATCTTTGACGGACATTCATTGATCACATCATAGCCGCTTTTAACAGGCATTATTAAATCTAAGATTACGGCGTCGAAAATGGTACCGCCCAACAAATCTAAAGCCACGGCACCGTTTTCAGCCTCGGTGCATTGGTGGCCCTTTGCAGTTAAAGCACGGTTTAGTGAGCGTCTAATTAAAATTTCATCGTCTACAATTAAAAATCGTTTCATTTTTTGAAAACCAAATCAATCTGTAAGCCCGTTTTGTAGCTTACGTTAACCTTAATTTCTGCATTCATACGATCCATCAATTTTTTTGAAAGGTATAGGCCTAATCCCGTGCCTTCGCCAACTTTTTTGGTTGTCACAAATGGCGAAAATAAATTTCGGACATCAGCACTTAGTCCCGGACCAGAATCTTGAAAGCAATAGGTTACGGTGCTTTTGTCTTCGATAGAAAATATTTTTATGCTGCCAGCCTTTTCCATAGCTTGGCAGGCATTTTTTAAAATATTAAATATAACTTGCTGTAAAGCTGTTGGATCAGCAAGAATTGTTGTCTTTTTTAAATCTATAAATAAGCGATGGGGCCGCAGTGCAGTCTTTAATAAGGTCAATGTGCTTTCCACCACCTCATCAAAAGCCAGCGGTGTTAACTGAACATCCGACTGCTGGCTAAACTGCAGCAAATTTTTAATAATTTTTTCACAGCGTTCAGAAGCCTTCAGTATTTCACGCAGATCTGCTTTCAATGCAGTTGATACTCCAGCTTCGTCATTACCGCTTAGCAACAATTGGGTGTAAAGTTTTAAACCGGTCAGTGGATTATTTAACTCATGCGACAAATGATTGCCAAGACGGCCCACGGTCGCCATTTTTTCAGATTGGATCATCTTTGATTTTAAAAGATCAAGATTAGTCATGTCTTCATAAAACATGAAATAATATTTTTTATCGGCGTGGCTAAACACAGAGCTGCTTACCCGCACTTTCTTAGTTTTGGTTAAGTAAAATTCGGACGTTGTGCCCGATTTTACTGGGCATTGTTCGCACGGCTCGTGGCGATCGGCTAAAACCCTGTAGCACTTTTGTTCGGGCTCTGGTTTTTTTAAGTAGTTTGACTGATGAATATTAAAGTTTTCGTCGATCACGTGAGTGTAGCCAGAAAACGATTTAAAAGTTCGATCCCAGCGCTCTATTAAAAGGTGATATTCTTTTTCAATTAGCCACCGGTCAAAATACATGCTCAGCGAAAATAATCGCTCTTTAAAGTAACTTTCAAGGGGTAAACCTAGTAATTGCTGATCGATTGATTCAACGAAAAAATATCCATTTCTAGAAAACTCAGTTAGTTTCCAGCACAAAATTTTTCCTACTGGTCGGCCAATGGCGGTTGCCAAATTTCCAGAACTTAAGGTTTCTGCAATATTCAACCGAATGGTGTCGGTCTTTTCGTTAATACCATTATAGGTAATTAATGATACGGTCTCATTTAAATTTTCGAAACAAAAGCCAATCTGGTAGGCATAGCCAATTTTTTTTATTTCCTTCCAAATCATTTTTAATATTTGTGATACAAAATCATCATTTAAGGACTCGGAACTAATAAAATCTAGAAAATAAAGTAAACTTTTTTCATTCTGATTTTTTTGCATCTCTTCAAAATTTGATTTTTCTAGCGACTGAAATTGTAATTTACTTTCAGATGTAAGCTGTTCGTTTAAAATTTCTAATTCTTTTCGCTTTTTCTGAATTTCTTTAGTGACCAACTGAGCTTTACTTTTAATTTTTAGTTTATCTTCAATGATAGCAAGTAAAGCGATTAAGTCTTCTGTGTCTTTAACTTTTTGAATGTGATAAGGCTGCACGTTGCAGATATCACGAACTGAAATTTCATTTTGATCTTGCATTAAAATTCGGTAATTTATTTTATAACGGGGATCCAAGCCAACAGCATGAAAAAAGTCGATATCACCGATACCGACTTCGTACTGATAGCTTTCGCCATCAGTCTCAAACCGCGAAAAATCAATAAGCTGGTCAAATTTTGGCTGGACTACAATTTTCACATAAAAAGAGTATCACATGACTTGAGCTTCAATCATCGACTTTTTCATATTTTTCACAGCAGAACTTTCGGGCTGATGAAAAAGCAACTTATCAATTTCAAGTTCAGCGGCGTCCCACTGTTTCAATTGGCACAGCATCTGAACGTGACAAAGGCTGATCTCTTCATCAAAGCAGAACTCAGAAAGATAAAACCGAAGATGCCCAAATGCCGCTTGGGCTTTGTCCGTGTTTTTGGTAGTGGCAGTCGTCATTAATTTTAATGCTGATGTGTTGAAAGGGTTTAAGTCGATCGCTTTTTCAATGTTTGCAGCTGATAGGTCGTCGTCCCCCATGTCTTTATGCATTATTCCTAAGCTTACCCACGCTTGGTCATTCGATGCATTTAACTGCACAGCTTTTCTGAAATAATCTAGCGCCTTATCTTTATGGTCTGCGTTTAAATGAACAATTCCTTGAGCCCACATCAAAAAGTCATCCGCCTCGGAGAAAAGACACTTCGTAATGACTTCTTGTGCGCCATCGAAATCATTTTCTTCCAAGTAGATTTTGACTAGGATTTTCGAAAGTTTTTGGTCTTGGGCTGCGCTTAACTCTTCTGCTTGCAATTGCAATCCAATATCTAAAGCCTGATTTCTTTCGCTAACCTTATAATGTGCCATCAACAGGTTTAATTTATCTTCTACCGTTCCACGGCGTACAACAAGCTGCTGTTGCGTCTTTACCAGATTGTTAAAATCCTTTAGCTGCTCTTGCGTGCTTGCCATCAAACTTAAAAATCGAATGTCTTTACTAAATTGCAGCGAAATAGAAGCCAGCTTGCAAAGTGCGCCGTAAGGCTTGCGGGCATTAAGTAGTAATTCAACTTGACCAAAGGTGGTCTGAAACGACTGGGTCTGTGACATCTTGTCCTCCAAAAAAAATTGTGGACCATCCTGATCCACAACTCTTTTACAAAGCAAGCAAAGTGCCATGTTAGAAACGCGTAAAATTATTCTTAGCTCTATTGAACACATTTTTTCAGACAGGCCAGTCACTGTTTTGACTGGCCAAAAAAACAAAAGTTCTTAAAGCCTACAATGTCGTCGACTTATATCCAGATAATGCACGCGATGCCTTCTTAACGTCTTGCAGTTCGCGAATTATTTGTGATTTTGCGTCATCAATTAATCCCAAAACAACTAGATCCTGATCCAGAATTCTTTTTACGTACATTTCTTTGGCTCGTAAGCATTCTTTTATAGCTGTTTTTTGTGCAGCATCAAAACTGCCAGTCAGATCTTTATGTAAAAGGTGCGAGCGATTTATTTCAGAATCAACGTATTTTAGGATTTTTAATAAATCCTCGCGTTGATTGTAAAATTTTTCAATGTCATCGAAGTTTCCTGCACGCAGTTTTTCAATTTGGCTTTCATTCAAAGAATAGAATTTTTCTAGAAAATGGTTTTTCTCATTAAGCGTTTGTACCAAGCGAATCATCTAAGCCCCCTTCTGTTCGTTATCTTTTTTAATTTTTTCCACAGCCTGCTTCCAACCATCGTAAAGATTTTCTAAAATCTTTAGATTGGACTTTAAAGGCTCTACATCACTTTTAATATTGGCCTTCGTGTACTGATCCATCATAAATAGATACAGATCTTCTAATTGCTTCGCTAATTCGCCCCCAACTTTGTGGTCCAGCGTGGTGTGAAGCTCCATGACAATGTCGTAGGCGCGCAGAATATTCGTACCGCGGTCTGCGATGCGTTTTTCTTCCATGGCTGCAATGGCAATCTTGGTAAACTTGATTGCGCCTTCATACATCATGAGCAAAATTTGCTCGCGGCTTGCGGTTAAGACTGATGCCTGTTTGTATTTCGTGTACGGGTTCCCCATCTATTTCCCTCCTCCGACTAAAGCGGCCTGCGCTGCTGCCCCTTGGCTTTGCATTTTCGACATAGCTTCCTCCATCTTTGAAAATTGTTTACGAAGTTGATCTTCGCGCTTACTTAATGATTTTTCTTTTTGGTCAATACGACGATCCATCTGGGAAATGCGGTCCTGATAAGACTTTTTCCGCGATGTGACGACGCCATTTTGCGGATCTACAATGGATCCCAATTTCTTTTTCATGCTGGGAATAAATCCCGTGTCGACAAAGTTTCCGCGTAGAAATTTGACGACCTGCTTCGGATCATTATTCACTAGCTTACGAAATTTATCCTGATTGAAATTCAGTGTACCATTACGATTAAATTCGACACCCAGTTCGATAATGCGTTTAAACTGGCTGTCGGTCTCTTGCACGCCCTGTATAATTTGTCGTAATCGGCTTTCAGTCATGCGTAACATGCTATCGCCACCCAAAGGACCAAGACGTTGACTGCCTTTACCATCTGGCGCTA
The DNA here is from genome assembly GCA_031427535.1 of Bdellovibrionales bacterium. Taxonomy (GTDB): domain Bacteria; phylum Bdellovibrionota; class Bdellovibrionia; order Bdellovibrionales; family Bdellovibrionaceae; genus Pseudobdellovibrio. Next base: position 7,361 of record JANPNP010000286.1, read on the forward strand.
ATTTACTTTGACCCTGAATAAACCCAAGTGCCGCATTATAAGAATCTACGAATGATTTTATTTTCTCTGAAATAATATCATAATTTTCAGAAACGTTTAGTCGCACGGGTTGCCCTGGAACAGCTTTTTTTAAGTCTAAGTTTACACCGGGAATTAAGTCTTTAATGACGTTACTATCCGTTTCAAATTCATGCCCGTCTAATTTAAACTTAGCATTTACCGCTTTGTTGTTACCGGTAAACTGAAAATCACTTTTACCATCAAGCATGTAAACCGTTGGAAATTCGACGCTGTTATCATCACCTGTTTTTAGGCCTGCGATTTCTAATTTGTAGCTGTCTTCCTTATCACTACGGTCATTGACTACGACTGCACGAATTCCGATATCTGCTTGGTTAATCGATTCGGCAATTTTATCTAAAGTTGAATTTTCCTCGGTAATGTAAACTTCTTTAGGACCATTCACAGTTTCAAAATTTATGTACCCAACACCCATTGTGGTTTTATCTTTGTCAGGAAATCCATTTGTGACGACCGAAGGTTTGCCAGCTAACTGCAAGACTTCTAATGTCCATTCACCGGGCTCTGCAATTTCTGGATCAATGGTGCCTTCGATAACATCCGGAAATCCAGAATTGAATTTCTTGTCGACAAAACCTTTGGCGCCGATGATCACTCCAAGATTTTTATTAATGTCATTAATTTTTGTCTCAAGATCAGTGACTAGCTTCACTTTATCTTCAACTTTAACCTTGTTCTCTTGCATAACTTTGACAGGCATGCGTTCAGCTTCGATCACTTGATCGACTAAATTAGGTGGTAAACCACTAGCTAAACCTGAAATACGTATCCCTGCCACTTCTTTTCCTCCATGAATTGAAGTTGTTACCTATTTAGTATTTCAGACATTTGCATAAATCTGTGAGTCAATAGCTTGGCTTAGACCACAGGCTGGTAGGCAAAGTTTGCTAAACGACTTTGTGATGCAGACGAAGGGTTCAAATAATTATGCAGTTTTTTTCAGTAACTGGCCCTTATTAGGCTCAGCTGGAGAGGTTTCGAATACATCCCACAAATCGTATTCGGCGATTTTACGAATAGTAGTGCCTTCTTGGTCTTTAACCCAGGCGTAGCGTAAACCGTTGTCGTTAAAAATCTCGACTAGCCAATTCATTTCCGTCATAAATGGTTTTGCTTTTAACAATATGACAGCTTTGGCAAATTGCTCGTCGGTCATCTTTTCTTTTTTTTGATTTTGTTTGCTATAGAACTGTTGCCCGTTGGCGTCTTTTTCAGGTGAAGATTCAGATGATTTAATAGGGCGTTCGATATTCGACACTTTGGGTGTCGGAGTCGATACTGTTGCAGCACCTAAATAATTCTTGATATTCATATAGCTCTTATCGGCTAATTTATCGATTTACCTAAACAAGACCAGACCTAAGTGATTTACCTAGACACACATTTTTTCTTCTCTGAAACTTGGAACCCTATAGGCTGCCAAGTTTCAGAGAAGAAAAAATGTGGCTCCTTGCAGGCCAGAAATTAGAGTCTCAACAGAAAAAACGTAAGCCTAGTGACCTAGACTTACGTTAGAATATTTTTTTGGACAAAGGCGGAGGTCCTCGCCCCACCCAAAAAATCAATTATATTTACTAACTTAATTTCAACAACCCGAATTAACCAATTAGCTTTAAAGCCATTTGCGGTAACTGATTAGCTTGCGCTAAAGTTGACGTCGTTGCTTGTAATAACACGTTATTACGAGCTAGCTCTGAACTTGACAAGGCAACGTCAGTGTCACGGATACGTGAATTGGCTGCGCTCATGTTTTCATTCATAGTACCGATCACATCAACAGTTGAAGATAAACGATTCTGTAAAGCACCCAGCGTGGCGCGCGAACCATTTACGTTTTTTTGTGCTTCATCTAAAGAAGCTAATCCTGCACGATCGCCATCTTTTGTGCTGAAATCGATATCTGAAATTCCTAAGTTACTTGTCGTAACATCAGAAACTGAAGCATCGTATGCAATCCAGTCAGTTGATTCGTTTGCGCCCACACCAATATGAATGTCGTAGACCCCACCGGTTCCATCTAATAATTTTCTAGAACCGAAAGTTGTTGATTCAGCAACACGCTGAACTTCTGATTTTAAAGCATCTACTTCTTTTTGAATAAATCCGCGTTCTTGTTCGCCGATTGTATCTGAACCCGCTTGGATTCCTAACTCACGAACGCGAGTAATAATATTAGAAATTTCACCCATGCCTTGTTCGGCAGTTTGAATCATTGATATACCATCATTCGCATTTCGCGATGCTTGGCTATATGAACGAATCTGAGCTTTTAAGTTTTCACTGATCGCTAAACCTGCAGCGTCGTCGCCGGCTTTCGTGATGCGTGAACCAGTTGATAACTGTGACATGCTTTTATTCATCTCACGAGAGTTTGTTACCATACTGCGCTGGGCATTTAACGATGCCACGTTTGTTGTAATTCTCATTCCCATTTTTGACCTCCAAAAGTCGAGCCGGTTTTCAGCCGGCCTGTTATACACGTTGGTGACATTCCACTTTCAGGTCCCAGGTCTGCAGGCGAAATCTATTCAATAGTCACTTCAAATAGGTTTCTCAACTTGGTCTCGTCGAGTTTGTGTCGGTTGTTGTGATGTACCTTTCGGCTGGGTCGTGTTGCTCTTTAGTCGCGTCCTGCAAAACTAGACCAAGGTCCAATGCGAACTGGACCTTGGTACTGAATTTTGGACCTAGATCACGTGGTTTTCAGGACGAAGGGCTAGGAAAACTTTTGGCTAAGTCGATCTAGTTACAGACTTAGTGATGACAGACTGACGTCGTATTCAATCGCGTGATCATTTAGTTAAGAAAATTTATAAATTGTTTTTTAACAGCTAAATGAAAAGAAAAACTAGTGCTAAAAAGTATACACAGATAATTTCTCCTGAGGAAGCCCTTGCGGCAAATTTTATGGTTTAACTTGCATATTAAACCATACTGTCATAGTTTAATATTAACATGAAAACATCAAGATATCTTAAAAATGAAATTAATCAGATTTTACCTAGAAAAATGGTTTTTGTCGGTGGCCCCCGCCAAGTCGGAAAAACAACTTTGTCACTAAGTTTTCTCAATCCATCTTCAGTTAAAAACAAAAACTATCTGAACTGGGATAATCCGCATGATCAAAAACTAATTTTAAAAAATGAAATTTCTTTAGATTTCAAAATTTGTATTTTTGACGAAATTCACAAATACAAAAAGTGGAGAAATTTAATCAAAGGACTTTATGATAAAAATCACGAAGACCACCAATTTATTGTGACAGGATCGGCTCGCCTTGATCATTTTCGAAAAGGTGGCGATTCGTTACTTGGAAGATATCGATACTTTCGATTACATCCATTCACAATTTCAGAACTAAGTGCTAGTAAATCAGATATCGAAGCTTTGCTTAAATTTGGTGGTTTTCCAGAGCCCTTCTTTTTGCAAAGCGAAAAAAATCACAAACTGTGGCTAAATGAACGAAGCTACCGGCTAGTTCGTGATGATATTAAAGATCTGACAGCAATTAAGGAAACCTCTTTGATTGCACTTTTAATGGAATTACTTCCAGATCGTGTAGGATCCCTATTGTCACTAAATAGCCTATCTGAACGATATGTTTCCGCTGATCCGGCAGGTGCAGATCGCTGCGGAATTCGCTCGAAGCGTTTCGGCGCGCCTGGCCGGGGC
>JANPNP010000287.1:0-5047 GCA_031427535.1 Bdellovibrionales bacterium
CGCCTCTTTATCTCTTCTGTCCATTGCAGAGACAAATATTCTTCCTAAGCGTTTAGAGAGCACCATGTCCTCGGCGTTCCGAAAATAACGATGAATATCACCAAAGTACCTACAAGCCCCAATGCCGATCCAATTAAGTAATAGTTTTTCTTCATAAGACTATTTGGTGCTAATTTAAGCGGGTAATCAACTTAAAAAGGCACTTTTTTAGCGACAGACGTGTTTAATTGATCCTAGAATTCAGGTAATAACCCGAGGTCCTCGATGAAAATGATGTCTATTCTGCTACTTTATTTAAGTATGGTGCATGTGGCACCACTTTTCGCTGCAAATACATATTACATTCATCTTGAGGGCATAGCCCCGCAAGTTACTCCGGCGGCCATCTTTCAAAAGTTTGATGATGTTTTTCTAGCACCTTTGGGTCCGTCAGGAAAAATCACCTCGAACAGTTATTTCGCTCATGTGAATGGTCCAGAGAATCACTTTGTTTTGAATTTCGTTTTTGAAGCTTTGGACGCAAGTCACGAGCAACACATTGAAGATTACGTGGCTGCGCGCGAATCACTAGTTGTACTTGGTAACAAAGTAAGTTTTAAAAAGGTTACGCAAATTCGGGAAGTCGCCACATTTTTAATTGGCTCATATGATGGCGCATTACATGACGCTTTCGTGCTAAAGTATGGTTATCCCAGGGTTTTTCAATTCGGAAATTTGCACCAGTGGCTGCAGTTTTCTAATGAGTTTGGTTTTGCGATGCTAGGTTCGCAGGAAAAATTCAAAACCTATGTTCATTCATTTATTCAGCAGGCGCCCGAAATTGAAAAACAGAAGATGAATGAAATGCTGAAGCAAAATAATATGGCCGCAATGGATTCAGATATCGCTTTAGTTCTTGAAGATGGCCAGATTATTCCACACGAGTTTTCACAGTCGCCATTTTTGAAGTACCGCTTTTTTCGCAGTTGTTACATGCCCCAGTATGAAAACGGCAATTGTTTTTAATAACCACCACATTATGACGAACATATTGTGGCTGGGTTAATCCAGTCTTGCTGTAAATATGAAATCGGTGTGATAAAGTTCGACAGCAAATTCCGGCTATCAAGCTCGGTAATGAAGCTACTAGGATTACATGGCTGACCAAACGTTTTACTTAAATAGTGGTCAGAGCAGCAGTTTGACTGATAAAGCGTTTGGTCAATTACCTAATATGCAAATCGAAGAGTAAAGGTCGCTTCTTGAAATAAAAAAGTATCGGATGTCTGATAGCTTGTTCCGCTTTCAACAGCGACACTTGCGCTGTGCCCGGTATATTCGAGCGACCAATTATCGGTAATTTTTATTCCCAGTCCAAAATTTGAACCGGTGCCGTTCTTTGCTCGGTATGGCACGGTAGAGCCAGGTGCTTTGAAATTAAAAAAATTGTGCGAAAAGCCTAAGTAAATATAGAACGATTCCCAGCAGTAACCAGCATCAATGTAAGCCGATGTTAAACTGTAGCTATATGGATTTGTAATGATTAGGTTCTGAGACTGGCCAAGCACTTCCAGCTTTGCCGTTTGAACTTTACGCTGTAGCCTGGATCTGACGCCACCTTTTAGTAACCAGTCGTCACTAGGTAAGTAGCGAATTTCAAGACCACCAGAGATCGAGTTTTCATATTCGCTAGTTAATGTTGCCGGGTAGGTTCCAAAACCATCGCTTGCAGTCGTCGGTGTCGTCGAGCGATTGGAAAGACTATTCCCTAGAAATATGCCATACTGAATATCTGAACTTTTTTTTGCAAAGCTATGGCTAGTGACTAGAATTAATACTACGAAAAGTGATTTTTGGAACATCCAGCTACATCGGTAGGCATACAGATAAAGTTAAGTAATATATAAAGTTAAAAAGTTGTATAAATGTATATCTTAATATGGTCGCGTATTTAGGTGTAAGATCTAGGTTTATTGATGAAAACTAATTCTTAATGCTGCTCATCGACTGCGCCGTTTCAACAAAGTAAGGATAAGTTCATTCTCGGGCTTCTTGCCAGATTTAGATTTTTTAGCTTTCTTTTGATTAGCGGTATTTTTTGCTTCCGCTTTTTTCTGTAGCGGTAATCTTTTAACTGGTGCATCGCCAAAAAGTTTTGGGCTTCGTGTATCGATCAATTCCTCGCTAACCGAAGTCTTTATTTTCATAGGTAATCCAAATAGCGGATTTTTTTTATTAAGTTCACGAAGCACTAATTTTGCGTGTTCGTTAAAATCTTCAGTGTCTTGTGGTAGATAAAGCCACTTCGACGATGCGGGATGATTCGTCAAAAATGGAAATTTTATAAATACGGTACCCTGCTTAATGCTTTCGATCGGAAGTATGCACCCATTCCATATTTCAAACGGGTAGGTAATGCCTTTGTATTCGTACGAGCGACTTGCTTCGACTAGTATTAAAATTAATTTATCATCTAGGTAGTAGGCCATGCCGCCGTGCTTTGGTTTTCCAATGGCATCAATCGGTAATGAATCTTCGATCCAAACTAAGCTTGGCACTATCGATTTCACTTGTGACATTTTCTTTATCACGTCACGCATTACGTATCCTATCTCGTCAAATCGCTGGTCTGAATAACCTTGGCATAAAATGCATTGATACATTTATTTGCCGTGAACCCGACCAAACAGACAGCACTGGGTTCTAAGCTTCCTTTGTAGAAAATAGACCCTGGGTTATCTGAAATATGTTTCACATGGATGACGTGGCGTTTGTTCTTATGATCTAATAAGCCAGCCTGAGCATTGATAACTAATAGAATAGATTTTTCATCAAAAAAATGATGGGATTGTGCTTTTGGATTAGCTTTAATCTTTACTAAGCCCTTAGTTTCTTCAAACGCAGTTAAAAGCGTAAGCTGTTCGGACGATAATTTAAAAACGGTCTTATTCATAAATCTAGTCTTAGCTTATTTGTTTTTAGCTGACGTAGCTTCCGTATCTAGCTTTTCAAAAGTACGGTAGATGCGGTTTATATTACCTGTGAAATCTGAAATTATAAGCGAGTTTCCCTCGGAGTAGGAAGCCACTTCACCGTACGATGAGGTAAGTAAGCGAAGCTCGCTGGATAACTTCGAGCACTCAATAAATTTGCATTTGTAAATGAAACTGACCATATGCTCGGGGTCTGCCGGCGGAAGTTCGGTGAATATTTCCATATTGTCCCGTTGAATCGAACGCGCATTTCGGACAACGTACGTGTCCTTAGATTTAATCCATGAAAAGCCATTGATAGCTAACGCTCGTGACAGTTGGTCAAACACTTCTGCGGGGTCAAGTTTTTGCTGATTAAAAAAAGTTATTTTGCCACGAACGGTCGAGTCTATCACAAATTTAGCGCCGGTAGCTTTTGAGTACTGTTCAATAACCGTAACAAGATCGGCATTTTTATGATTCCAGGTCATAGGCGCAGCGGTAGTAGATTGAGATACAAGCTGCAGAACTAGCACGCACATAGAAAGGAAAAACAACCTCATGTAAATCTCCTGGTTAAGGATTTACTGTAGTGATTTTTTTAGAGGATGACAAATAATTAGCTAATTATCGGTTATGGCGCAGTTCCATCTTGAGACTTACCGGTAAACACGGTCCTACCTTGGTCGGGTGCACCAGTCTATTGGCTTGCTGCAAAAGGAACGGCGTACCTTTTTTGCGATCTTTAACGCATTCTTTAGGAATGAAGTTTGTCTCTAGTTTTTCACCAGATGATATTAAAAAAGAGATCCTGGGTTTTCCATTTTTTAAAGATTTTCCAAATAGCAGTGTCGACGCACTGGCGAAGATGTTTAAGGTGCAAAACTTTGATGCTGGTGAATTTATTTTAAAACAAGGTCAAGCAAACGAAACACTTTATTTTTTACGCTACGGTCAGTTGGATGTTCTAGTTGACGGTGAAAAAGTAAGTTACTTAAATGTTCCAGGTGAAGTGCTTGGCGAAATGAGTTTAATAAACAAAGGCCGCGTTAAAGCGTCCGTGCAAGCATTAAACAAGACCTCTGTTTTCAGTGTGCATGAATCCCATTTCGCACACCTTCCAGAAGTTGACCGCGAAGCCTTAAAAGCTTTAACAAACCAAGTGTTGACTCAGGTTTTGGTCTACAGGCTAGAGCGTACTAACGATCGTGCAAAACGGTTTGAAACAACCAATAAGGAATTAGAGAAAACTAAAGATAACTTACAAAAGCTAAATCAAACGTTAGAATTAGAAATCTTCAGGCGATCGCAGGAACTTGTTCAAAAAGTGAAAAGTATAACTGATTTTAATTTGTCAGTTACCGCTAAAGAAATGCATCAATCGATTCAAGACAAATCAAAGTTTGTTAATATCGAAAAATGCAAACAATGGTCCGACAGTATTACCGAAGCTGTAGAATTATTAAAGCCCGTGATGGATCTTTCGCTGTTATCAGGACAAAATCAATTTCGCAGAGTATTTTTGTGTGCAGCTAATCGTGCGCAGCAGTCGATTGCTACTTTAGCACTAGGCGGAACGGGTGTAGCCTTATCAGTTTTTTTCAGCTGGATCAGAGCTTATTTTGGCTTTAAAAAACGAAAAAGCAGATCTGGTCCTTATCGATGCTGAAATGGTATCCGCCATCGGTGAAATCAAACAGCAGTGGCCGTTGTTACCGTTGGTCATTATGTTAGGTCAAGACATCACTATTTACTTAGATTTACTAAAGCGCTTTCCGTCCCATCCGTATTTTGTTGCTAGAAATCCTGACAACCGGGCACTTACAATTAAAAGTTTGACCACCACAGTAGCTAAAATTCTGAATAACGATATTTTCGGTTTTGAAAAATATCTGTCGTGGGGTGCACACGTCGTTGAAAGTAAAATCACCCATTCGGAAGCACGCCGCGATGAAATTGAAAAAATGAAAGAGCATTTTAAAACTATGGGCGTGCGATCTACTTTTCTTGATCAAGCGCATTTAGTAGCTGATGAAATGTTGATGAACGCAATTTACGATGCTCCGACGAATACTGAAGGTAAGGCGCTGTTTAAT